>NZ_LGTE01000007.1 GCF_001263415.1 Thermincola ferriacetica | reverse complement strand
AACATTAATGAATTTAATAGTCCCAGGGAGCTAAGAATTGTTTTAAACCAATACATTCATGAGTACAATACCTATCGTCCCCATTCTTCTTTGAAGGCCAATGCCCGGCTCAAGTCTATAATGACAAGCGTCACCAAGAAGTTGCTTAAACACCACGGAAAGGAGGATAACTTACAAAATTTTTTTCGTGTCTTGACAAAGGGCAGCATTATAAACTTTAGACTGGTTACATTAAACTGATAAATTAAAATAAAGACATTACACAATCTATTTACCACAATAATACATTTATAGTATTTATAGTATCTCATGCTTTGTCTATTTTATAAACCGAACATTGGAGAGCAAAAATTTACCCAAATAATCTTGACAGTATCCAAAACAGTATTGCCTAGAGAAACAATGCAATTTATAGTATAATTTATAATATGCAGAAAAAAACCATGTAAGGGAGGCAAAAATGTCTGCTGAAAGCAAAACCGTCCTAAAATTAGTTGAAAAGTATTCGTTTTTATTGTTGGGTGCGATATTGGCTTCCGTAGGTCTGGAAATATTTTTAGTACCTAATAATATAATTGATGGCGGTATAGTAGGCATTTCCATAATATTAAGCCATTTAACGAAACTTCCATTAGGCGCATTTATTTTTGTGTTAAACTTACCTTTTCTCTTCCTTGGATATAAACAAATCGGTAAGACTTTTGTATTGTCAACGCTGTTTTCGGTGATTGCTCTGGCGCTAGGTGTTACAGTACTTCACCCGATACCGGGAATAACCAAAGATGTCCTGTTGGCCTCTGTTTTTGGTGGTATTATTTTAGGCATAGGTGTCGGTTTGATTATTCGCTATGGAGGATCCCTTGACGGAACAGAAATTGTGGCCATAATTCTAGATAAGAGGACGGGGTTTTCAATAGGGGAAGTTGTATTGTTCTTCAACATCTTTATTTTGTCCGGTGCCGGAGTTGTCTTCGGTTGGGACAAGGCAATGTATTCTCTTATCGCGTATTTTATTGCTTTTAAGGTAATCGATATAACAGTTGAAGGTCTGGATGAATCGAAGGCTGTAATCATTATATCAGACCGGCCCGAAGAAATTGCCGAAGTATTAATGGCGAGGTTAGGTCGTGGGGTTACTATGCTGCAAGGTAAAGGTGCGTATACTGGCATGTTTAAGGGTGTTTTATATTCTGTAGTAACTAGACTGGAGATAGCAAAGTTAAAATCAATTGTGGCAGAAATTGATCCCCAGGCTTTTGTAACATTTAGCGATGTTCATGAAGTAATGGGAGGGAGATTCAAAAAAAGGGCAATTCACTAGGAGGTGGTGGGAATTTTATATCATTGTCTATTCTATCAAATTTTGAGAAGTAGAACACAGAATACGAATAAGGTGAAAAAATATAAAGTTTTTATAAATAAACAAAATCATACAATTAAAGTAACGCAGGGTGATAAAACTAAGAATAAGGGCGGAAATAAATCTGTTAACGGTTTTAAGTAAATTCTCAATCTCCTGTTTGAGATAACCGTCTAACGGTTATATACACTTTGTCGTGTTGCCAGGGTGTGATTTTGCAAATTAATTTAGCGCCGCTTTTGCATACCGGGCGCCGGCCAGTTCCATATGGTGCCGGATGTAACCGGCCACCTCTTCTTTGCTCAACGGTTCTATCTTGTAACGCATCATAATCCTGTGAAACAATGGCCGGTTTTGATTCAGAGTCAACCGGTCGAGCAGATGAGGGAGACCTGACAGAACAAGGATAAAGGGGTTTTCCGAACTCCGAACAAAATCTGTTATAATTTGTGAAGCAGAAAAAACGGAGGGATTAACATGTTGACCAAACCACGTAAACGTTGGACCCCTGAAGAGAAAGGAGACATAGTACTTCATGCACTACGTCAAGAGATGACCCAATCGGATATGATAAGTTCGGTTACAGTGGCAAAGAAGTTAAAGTACAGGATACCGACAGACATAAAGGAATAAATTTTACCTCCTGTGGAAAAATAGGATTGACAAACCACAGGAGGTGTAATTTTGGTATGCAAGATACAAGAAAGAAAATCATAGCTTTTGTACTTTCCGGGATTTTGGCTTTCTCTGTTTTAGGCGGTTGTACCGCTCAAAGGAAGCCCTTGCCTCCCGACGCCAACAGGGCTCCTTCGCCCACGCCGGCCCCTGGTCCCACTGCGCCGAGGACGCCGGAAGAAACCAGGGATGCTGTCAATGACCTGGAGACCAAGGCAGATACAGTGCCGGGCGTGAAAAAAGCTTATGTGGTCGTTGTCGGTAATGTCGCCCTAGTAGGGTTGAATATTCAGGGGGCCAAACAGGAAAAAGGGACCGATACCATTAAAGCGAAAGTCACCCGGGTAGTTGAGGCTGATCGCCGGATTGTGAAAGCCTATGTTACGGCCGACCCGGACATGTTAGCCAGAATCAGGGAAATTTCTGCCGGGGTCAGACAGGGCAAGCCGATTACGGAATTTTTGGATGAGATATCAGAAATGATTAACAGGCTGGCTCCATCGGGGCAAAGAACCCCTAACCGGCCAGCTTTATAGACGGTGAACAAAGGCCAGGTGTATATACATACATTTGGCCTTTATTGATGTGTAGGTTTAGCATCGAAAGAAATTATGTTATAATAAAGGCAGAATGTCCCAAGGGAGTGCGGCATATGTCCTTTTCTACCACTACCAAAAACGAACTGGCCCGCATAAAGGCTGTGAAAAGGTGCTGCCAGTTGGCGGAACTTGCCGCTATTATAAAACTTGACGGGTTAATCCAAATAAGCGGCAACCATAAAATGTCCCTGCATATCCTATCGGAAAATGCCGCGGTGGCCAGGAAGGTTTTTGCCTACCTGAAATCGGTATTTGGTGTGCAGACGGAGATACTGGTGCGCAAAAAGCAGCGCCTGAAAAAGAATAATGTTTATACGGTGCGGGTATTGTCCCAGCAGGGGGCCAGGGAGGTGCTCCGGGAAATTGGTATTATCGACAGCCAGGGGCACTTTGCCGATAAAGTTAAAGCATCACTTCTGACCAAGGATTGCTGCCGGCGGGCCTTTTTACGGGGAGTATTTCTGGGCGGTGGTTCCGTTAACAATCCCGAAGGAACTTATCACCTGGAGATATTGATCAGCGATGCCGATTTTTGCGACTTTGTCTGTGCGGTTTTGCACAGCTATCATTTGCCGGCCAAGGTGAGCCGGCGCAAAAACTGGTTTGTCATTTACCTCAAGGGCAGTGACGAAATTGTTAAACTGCTCAATTTAATGGGGGCCCATTCGGCTTTGTTGAATTTCGAAAACGTGCGTATTTATAAGGATATGCGCAACCAGGTAAACCGGCTGGTTAACTGCGAGACAGCCAACCTGAACAAGACTGTTGATGCGGCGTTACACCAATTGGAAAACATAAAAGTGATTGATGAATACCTGGGTCTTGGTAACTTGCCCCCCAACCTGAAGCAAATAGCCGAACTACGGCTGAAGTACCCGGATAGCAGCTTAAAAGAACTGGGAGAAATGCTGGACCCCAAGGTTTCAAAGTCGGGGGTAAATCATCGTTTTCGTCGATTGCAGCGTATCGCCGAGGATTTAAAAGCCGGCAAGAAAGTAAATTTTTAAAGGCTGGGGAAGGAAAGGCATGATCAGTTTGCTTGACCGGGAATTAAGAAATTTAACTTTGGATGCCATGATGCAGGCCAGGACCAGGTGGAAACACAGGTCAGAACAGCCTGCCGCGGATTGGGGTAAGTTTATCTGGTTTATGGGAACCGGAGGCAATCCGGAGGCAACTATCGGTCAATGCCCCGCTACGGCAGGTTTTGTTTTGGGACTGGGCAAGTCTTTAATTTATGTGGACCCCGGTCCGGGGGCGCCCAGTAAAGCAGCGGAAGCAGGCGTAGACCCCGGTTACCTGGATGCCATATACATTTCTCATGGTCATACTGACCATTACGCCGGGGTGGAATCTCTCATCGAGGGTATGTGTTGGGCCATGTCCCGGGAAAGAGGACTGCTGTTGGTGCCGCAGAAAGTTTTGGCAGAGGGGCTTATTTCCCGTTTTCACCAGGGTTTGGGTGACAAGGATTACTATAAAGGCGGTCCGCAGGTGCAAATTCTCAGGGCTTACGAAAAAGTTAACATAAATGAATTAATACTTACTCCTATCCCCGTACACCATGGGGGAGAAAATTACGGGTTTGTTTTGGATGCCGGTGGGCTGCGAATTGGATATACGAGTGATACGAATTATATTACTTCATTCGTTACACCTGAGGGTATCAAAGAATACGGTCGCTGGGGGCCGGTAATGGACCTTTTAGAGGTAGAGGATTACAGGGAAGATTTAAAAAAGGTATTTGCGGAAGTAGATGTATTAATTGCTAATGTGACATCACACAATGCGTTAATGCATAGACATTTAACAGCGATTGGCTTAGCGCACTTACTAAAGAACTCTTCGGTTCGCATGTGCATCATAACCCATTTTGGCTACTCCTGTGTACATCCGGTGGATTTGCGGGATAAGATTGCTCAATATGTTACAACTGAATCGGGTGTCCTGACTATAGCGGCAAGGGACCTGCAAAAGTTTGAATTGGATAATTTTTAAAAGTAGGAATTCTGTGAAAAAAACAGAAAATATAAAAAATATAAAATAAAACAAAGTTTTAATCTTTAACGGATACGAATAAACGGCAACAAAGGTGGGGAATAGCCAAAACTATTTGAAGCTAAATAAAAATGCCAAAAAGGCTGTTGATTAAGGGTAAGGTATAACGATTGTCAGACGGGGAGTGCAGCGGAATGCGTATAGGATATGGGATTTTTCAGGAACAAACCCAAAAGTTAATGATGACTCCCGAATTGCGGTTAGCTATCAAAATCCTCCAGTATTCCGCCACGGAGCTGGCTGAATATATTCAACAGGAATTGGCCGAGAATCCTGTTTTGGACATAAAAGAAGAGGAGAATGTGCTGGAGGAACCTGCCGCTGAGGATAAATATGATATTGACTGGCAGGAATATTTTGCCGATACAAGTGACCTTGGCTTACCGACCACCGGTCGGGAAGAAAAGGAAGAATTTTATTATGAACATATATTAAGTAAAGCTCCTACACTACAGGAACACCTAAACTTTCAGCTCTGTCTGACTGAACTTACAGATTTGCAGAGAAAAATATGTGAGTACCTGATCGGTAACATTGATGAAGCAGGTTATTTGCAGGTCGGGCTGGAAGAGGCGGCCTTTAAGTTTGGCCTTTCCTGCGGTGAAGTTGAAAAGGCATTACGTATCATACAAAGCTTTGAGCCTTATGGGGTGGGAGCCAGGAACCTGTCTGAGTGCCTGCTGATCCAGGCGGAAAACCTGAAATTGCTCAATCCCGTACTCAGCCAGGTCATCGAACAGTATCTTCCGGAACTGGCCAGGGGCAAACTGGCAAAAATTGCCCAGGAAATGAATGTAAGTGTACAGGATATTCAAAAGGCCTTTGATATTATTAAAACCCTTGACCCCAAACCGGGACGCCGATTTTCCGGCACCAATGATGTGCGTTACATTGTTCCCGATCTAATAATTGAGCGGGTTGACGGGGAATACGTAGTCATTATCAATGATACTGCTGTTCCCAGGTTGGTTATAAACGGCTCTTACCGCGATATTCTAAAAAATGAAACAGGGGAAGCAGCCAGAAAATTTATTGAGGAAAAACTTAATTCGGCAGCCTGGTTAATCAGGAGTATAGAACAGAGAAGGCTTACTCTTTACAAAATTGCCAGGTGTCTGGTGGAGTTGCAGAAGGATTTCCTGGATTACGGCGTCAGGCGGCTGAAACCTTTAACTTTGAAGCAGGTTGCCGAGCGGGTAGGGGTGCATGAATCTACCGTAAGCAGGGCCACAGCCAACAAATTTGCGCAAACTCCCCAGGGTTTGGTTGAATTGAAATTCTTTTTTGCGCATGGTGTTGAAAACAGTACCGGTGGCATGGTCTCTGCAGAAAGTATAAAAAAACAGATTACGGAGATGATTGCCCATGAAGATGAGGCAAATCCCTTAAGTGACCAAAAGATTTGCGACCGCTTGAATTTGCAAGGTATCAAAATTTCCCGCCGGACAGTGGCCAAATACAGGGATGAGCTGGGAATTCCCCAGGCGTCAGTCCGTAAGAGATATGAATAAAAGAGAACAAAATCCGACAAAATTTATAAATGATTATTTTCACAAAACAGGAATTTTCGGTTGCTTTGGAGAATAAATCTCTTCAGGTGCGGCAAAAATCTCCATTTCTTTTGCCTGGCGCGGGACGCCATTGTAGGCCGTGGGACAAAAAATGACCACCCTCAGTGAATAAAAGGGGAAATTACATGAAGGATATCATCGCACTCCAGCAGAAGATTGCTCCCGAACTGATAGAACTGCTTGAAAGACGATATACTATTATTCGAACCATTTCACTGACGCAGCCTGTTGGCAGGCGTTTTCTGGCTCATCATTTGAAGCTGGGGGAAAGACAGGTGCGAAGTGAAACGGAGTTTTTGAAAAACCAGGGATTGTTGGAAAGTGACAGTACAGGTATGAAAGTAACCGCAGAAGGCGAACGCCTGCTGGTCCAACTGGCCGAATTTATAAAAAACCTGCACGGCTTAGTGGAAACAGAAGAATTCATCGCCCAATCCCTTGGTTTAAAAAAGGTTATCATCGTTCCCGGGAACAGCGATAAGGATGGCACAGTAAAAAAGGAAATGGGACGGGCAGCGGCCAGGTTTATCCGAGAGATCCTTTTTCCCGGAGCTGTCATGGCCGTTACCGGAGGTACTACTTTAAGGGAAGTTGCGGCTACCATGCCGGTGGGTAATGCCCCTCACGAGATTACTGTAGTACCTGCGCGGGGCGGCCTCGGAGAGGATGTGGAAGTTCAGGCCAATACAATAGCCGCCATCATTGCCAAAAAGTTACGGGGCACATACCGGTTGCTGCATGTACCGGATAACTTAAAGGAAGAAGCCATTCGGCTGTTGGTAACTGATCAGCATATAAAGGAACTGGTTGCCGAAATTAAGAGTGCCGATATCCTGGTACATGGTATTGGCAATGCCCGGGAGCTTTCAGAAAGCCGAGGCGATTCTCCCGAGGAAACAGAGGAATTAATCAGCCAGGGGGCTGTGGGAGAAGCTTTCGGACATTATTTTGCTGCTGACGGCAGCATAGTTAAAAACATTCACAGCCTGGGAATCCGGCTGCGAGACCTAAGGAATATATCAACTGTGATTGCTGTTGCCGGCGGGGAAAAAAAAGCAGCAGCAATTTTATCTGTGCTGAAGAACAACCACGAAGATGTGCTCATTACTGACCAGGGGGCTGCAAATAAGATTACCGCTTTAATTAGGGGGTGATTTTTGAGTAATTTGTTTGACTTTGACAAAGAATATAGTTACCACACTTTAAGGAGGAGATCGCAATGACTGTTAAAATTGGCATTAATGGCTTTGGACGTATTGGCCGTTTAGCGTTTAGAGCAGCAGTTAACACGCCGGGTATTGAAGTGGTTGGCATCAACGATTTGACCGATGCCAAGACTTTGGCCCACTTATTAAAATATGATTCGGTCCATGGTATTTTCAATGCCGATGTGCAGGCGGCCGATGATGCTATAGTTGTGAATGGGAAATCCGTTCGGGTAACTTCTGAAAAGGACCCGGCTGCCCTGCCATGGAAAGAGTTGGGGGCACAAGTTGTCGTCGAGTCTACCGGTCGTTTCAGGAATCGGGCGGAAGCTGCCAAACACCTGGAAGCCGGCGCCAAAAAAGTTATCATTTCGGCTCCTGCCAAAGAAGAAGATATTACCATAGTCATGGGTGTTAACCATGAGAAATATGACCCTGCAAACCATCATGTCATATCCAACGCATCCTGTACTACGAACTGCCTGGCTCCATTGGCCAAGGTAATCCACGAGAAGTTTGGCATTGTCAAAGGTTTAATGACCACGGTCCACGCCTATACCAATGACCAGAACATTCTGGACCTGCCCCATAAAGACCTGAGAAGGGCCAGAGCCGCAGGCATGTCCATTATTCCCACTACCACCGGAGCGGCTAAAGCTGTTGCGTTAGTACTTCCGGAACTGAAAGGAAAACTTAACGGATTTGCTATGCGGGTACCTACTCCTAACGTTTCCGTGGTTGATTTGGTGGCACAACTGGAGAAATCCACCACTGCAGAAGAAATAAATGCTGCCCTTAAAGCAGCTGCAGAAAATGAGCTCAAGGGAATAATGGCTTATACCGATGAACCGCTGGTATCCAAAGACTTTAACGGCAACCCGCACTCTTCGATAATAGACGGGTTATCCACTATGGTAATTGAGGGCAATCTGGCCAAAATCGTTTCCTGGTATGACAATGAGTGGGGTTATTCCTGCAGGATAATTGATTTGATTAAGTACATGGACAGCAAAGGAATCTAAACTATAGAATAACTAAGGAAGGTGGCAGTAAATCAATGGAAGTTAGCTCTGTAAAGGACATCGACGTCCGGGGCAAACGGGTTTTTTTAAGGGTAGACTTTAATACGCCGTTGGATGAACAGAATAATGTGTCTGATGATACGAAAATCAGAGCTTCATTACCCACAATCAATTATCTCCTTGAACAGGGAGCCAAAGTAATCATTGCATCTCACCTGGGGAGGCCCAAAGGACAGTTTAAGCCGGAATTCAGTTTGAAACCTGTGGCAGAAAGACTTATGCAACTCCTGAACCGTCCGGTCAAGCTGGCCGAAGACTGCATCGGGGAAAAAGCGCTGAAAGCCGTGGAAGGGATGCAGCCTGGAGATATTGTTATGCTGGAAAACGTCCGCTTCCACGAAGAAGAGACGAAGAACGATCCCTCTTTTGCCAGACAACTGGCCCAACTGGCCGACGTTTATGTGAATGATGCCTTTGGTACCGCCCACAGGGCTCATGCCTCTACGGCCGGAATTACCGAGTACCTGCCTGGCGCCGCCGGGTTTTTGATGGAAAAAGAAATCAATTACATGTCAAAAGCGCTGGAATCGCCCGAACGCCCACTGCTAGCTATTATAGGGGGTTCCAAGGTTTCCGATAAAATTCTGGTATTGGAAAACCTGATCGGCAAAGTTGATACTATTCTTATCGGTGGCGGCATGGCCAATACCTTCTTCAGGGCCATGGGCTATAGCATGGGAAATTCGCTGGTAGAAGAAGATAAGCTTGATGTGGCAAAGAATACAATGGATAAAGCCAGGGCCGCAGGTGTCAAGTTCATGCTGCCTGTTGACCTGATGATGGCGGACAAAATAGAAAAGAACGCACGCCACCAACTGGTGCCTGTTGATAAGGTGCCTGATGGTTGGGCCGCCGTAGATATCGGACCAAAAACTGCCGAGTTATACGGCCGCGAAATAGCCAGGGCGAAGACAATTATCTGGAACGGTCCCATGGGCGTGTTTGAAATAGATGATTTTGCCAAAGGCACTAACTATATTGCTCATGCTGTTGCAGAAGCTGATGCCCTTACAATAGTCGGCGGAGGACAATCCGTTCAGGCTATCCGTAAGTTAGGGTTAACAGACAGGATATCTCATGTTTCTACCGGCGGCGGAGCATCTTTGGAGTTCCTGGAAGGAAAGGAACTTCCGGGAATTAAGGCGCTGGAAAAAAAACCGGTGGCGGTAAAATAGCTTTTCGGTTGAGTTCCGAAATTTATGAGGTGTAGATATGAGAGTTCCGATTATTGCCGGTAACTGGAAGATGTTTAAAACCGTTGAAGAGGCTATAGCGCTTGTCAGTGAGCTAAGCAAAAAAGTTCAGGATGTGGAGGGCGTGGAGATAGTTGTATGCCCGCCCTTCACCGCCCTCGATGCAGTAAATGAAGTGCTGAATGATTCTCAAATTGTGACAGGAGCGCAGAATATGTTCTGGGCCAAAGAAGGCGCCTATACGGGAGAAGTATCTCCGGTAATGATTAAAAATGTTGGCTGCAAATATGTCATACTGGGTCACTCCGAACGGCGGGAGTATTTTGGGGAGACTGACGAGACCATTAACAAAAAGATAAAATCAGCTTTTGAACATGCCCTGATCCCTATCCTATGTGTGGGCGAAAAGCTTGAGCAAAGGGAAGCCGGATTAACTGAACAGGTTGTCAGAACACAAACGGAAGGAGCTTTAGCTGGGATTCCTGCCGGTCAGGTCTCCCAGTTGGTTATTGCTTATGAACCCGTTTGGGCTATTGGAACGGGGAAAACGGCATCAGATGAGGACGCGCAGAAGGTAGTCGCTTATATCAGAAAAGTCATAGCCGAACTTTACGAGGCAGATACAGCTCAGCAGGTCAGAATCCTTTATGGCGGTAGCGTCAAACCTGAAAACATTGCCGGCTTAATGAAACAACCGGATATTGACGGGGCTTTAGTCGGAGGAGCCAGTCTTGACGCAGAAAGTTTTGCCAGGATTGTCCGGTTTAAATGGAGGTAGATAGCTTGACCGTAAGAAACAGGCCCGTTGTACTGACAATTTTAGATGGCTGGGGAATCGGCGACGCATCCGAAGGGGATGCCATAGCCAAAGCCAAAAAGCCTAATTGGGATGCATTGCTGGCTGAATATCCCAAAACCCAGTTGGGGGCATCCGGAGAAGATGTTGGCCTGCCGGAAGGACAGATGGGCAATTCCGAGGTTGGCCACCTGAATATAGGGGCCGGTAGGATTGTTTACCAGGAATTTACGCGCATTACCAAAGCCATAAAAGATGGTTCATTTTTCGATAATGAAGAATTGCTGAAGGCAGTCAACCATACCAAACAAAACGGTTCGGCGCTGCACCTGATGGGGCTTTTGTCTGATGGTGGCGTACATAGTCATATATCTCATCTGTATGCTTTGCTGGACATGGCTAAGAGGAATAACCTGCGAAAGGTTTTTGTCCACGCATTTCTCGATGGCCGTGATGTACCCCCTGCTAATGCCAGGGAATACATTGATGCACTGGAAGCAAAATTTGACGAGCTGGGAATCGGGGCCATTGCCACTGTAATGGGCCGATACTATGCCATGGACCGGGACAAGAGATGGGAGCGGGTACAAAAGGCATATAATGCCATGGTCTACGGGGAAGGCCTTAAATCTACCCTGGCTTCAGGCGCGGTGGCCCAGTCCTATGAAAAAGGGGATACAGATGAGTTTGTCATACCGACTGTTATCATTGACAAAAACGGGGACCCTGTAGCCAGGGTAAAAACAGGCGATGCGGTAATATTTTATAACTTCAGGCCCGACCGGGCCAGGGAAATAACCCGGGCTTTTGTTGATGAAAATTTTGACGGATTTAACCGGGGGCCTAACCCGCCCAAGGTTTACTATGTATGCATGACTCAGTATGATAAGACGATTAACGCCCCTGTGGCTTTTAAACCGCAGGTGCTGGTGAATACCTTTGGTGAATACATTAGCAAGCACGGATTAAAGCAGTTGAGAATAGCTGAAACAGAAAAATATGCGCATGTTACCTTTTTCTTTAACGGCGGTGTGGAGACTCCCAATGAAGGTGAAGAGCGCATTCTAATTCCTTCACCCAAGGTTGCTACTTATGACCTTAAGCCGGAGATGAGCGCATACGAAGTAACCGATGCCGTCGTCAAGGAAATTGAAAAGGATAAATTTGATGTAATAATATTAAACTACGCCAACCCTGATATGGTAGGACATACCGGGGTAATGGAAGCGGCTGTTAAGGCCATAGAAGCGGTGGATGAATGTATAGGACGGGTTGTACAGGCCGTAATGACCAAGGGCGGAACGGTATTATTAACGGCCGACCACGGCAATGCCGACCAAATGGTCGACCCGGCTACCGGCCAGCCGCAAACAGCTCATACCGTCCACCGGGTGCCTTTGATTTTGGTAAGTAAGGAAATGAAGAACGTCAGGCTGCTGCCTGGCAGGTTAGAGGATATTGCTCCTACCATGCTCTACATCCTTGGTTTGGAAAAGCCGCCTGAAATGACCGGGCAGTGCTTGATAGCCAAGGAAAAGGACATAGAAAAATAAAAATTTTGAGGGGGTCCCGAAAATGACAATTATAGCAGATGTTGTAGCCCGCGAAATACTGGATTCCAGGGGGAATCCCACCATCGAGGTGGACGTTATTCTGGAAGACGGTACTCTTGGCAGGGCTGCCGTTCCTTCCGGCGCTTCCACTGGTGCCCATGAAGCGGTAGAGCTGCGGGACGGGGACAAAGACAGGTATTTGGGTAAAGGGGTGCAAAATGCCGTTAAGAATGTAAACGACATCATTGCGCCGGAAATCATCGGATTTAATGCCCTGGATCAGGTGGGTATCGACCAAATGCTCATTGGGCTTGATGGCACACCCAACAAGGGCAAGCTGGGAGCCAACGCAATTTTAGGCGTTTCCATGGCTGTGGCAAAGGCCAGCGCGGAATTTCTTGGTTTGCCGCTGTATCAGTACCTGGGCGGATTTAATGCCAAAGAGCTGCCCGTACCGATGATGAACATCCTAAACGGTGGTAAACATGCTGATAACAATGTGGATATCCAGGAATTTATGGTTATGCCTGTTGGGGCGCAAAGTTTTGCCGAGGCCCTCAGGATGTGTGCTGAGGTTTTCCACAACCTGAAAGCTGTGCTAAAAGGCAAAGGGCTTAACACTGCTGTCGGTGATGAAGGCGGTTTTGCCCCAAATTTGAAGTCCAACGAGGAAGCCTTGGCGGTAATTATTGAAGCCATAAACAAAGCCGGGTACAAGCCAGGACAAGATATTATGCTGGCATTAGATGTTGCCGCTACGGAGCTTTATAAAGAAGGTAAATACGTGCTGGAAGGGGAAGGCAAAGCCAGGTCCTCTGACGAGATGATTGATTTCTATGAAGAACTGGTCGGCAAGTACCCCATTATTTCCATCGAGGACGGATTGTCTGAGGATGACTGGGAAGGCTGGCAGAAACTAACCGCCCGTTTGGGCAAGAAGATTCAGTTGGTTGGTGACGACCTCTTTGTAACCAATACGGAGCGACTGAAAAAGGGCATCGACAATGCTACTGCCAACGCTATCCTGATTAAGGTTAACCAGATTGGTACGTTGACGGAAACCTTCGATGCTATTGAAATGGCCAAGCGGGCCGGCTATACGGCTGTAGTCTCCCATCGTTCGGGAGAAACAGAAGATACCACGATAGCTGATATCGCTGTGGCCACCAATGCCGGCCAGATTAAAACAGGCGCCCCATCCCGTACCGACAGGGTAGCCAAATACAACCAACTGCTGAGAATTGAGGAAGAGTTAGCTGAAATTGCTCAGTACAAGGGTATGAAAGCTTTTTATAATCTGAAAAAATAAGGAATAATTCCCTTGTCTCTATTATAAAGTAATAGGGACAAGGGACATTTGCTAAGTTTTTTTAATCTTCATTATATTACAACAAATGCAGTTGTAATTTCGTCCATACTATGCTATAATTGTGCATCATGGATTATCCTGGTTAACGGAGGTGATATGAACTTAAAAACAGTTTCTGGATATACCGGAAACCTTTGTTTATAAGCATGGGGGAGTTTTTAGGTTCGTTACCAAAGGGGTTTATTAAAATCCCGAATATTAAAAAAATTAAAGAGGAGAGTGAGAGGGTTAATGGAGCAGACTATGACATTGGCTTATGTTTCTCTGGGAGCAGGTATATTGTCCGTTATCGTGGCATTACTGTTCCTGAGCAGCGTCCTCAAGGAGGACATGGGTACCCCCAGAATGAAGGAATTATCCGAAGCTATTTTTGAAGGGGCCATGGCCTACCTGAATCGTCAGTACAAGACGCTTGCTCCGATTGTAATCGTTATTTTTGTGGCTTTATTTTTTGTTCCTGTAGAATTGTTTACTCATGGAGACCCAACTGCAGCTGAGAAAGTTCAGGGTCTTTCCGGAAAACTTGCGCTTCCTATATCCTTCCTGGTTGGTGCAGTAGCCTCCGCCATTGCAGGTTACATGGGTATGGTCAGTACCACCAAGTCCAACGCCCGTACAACCAACGCTGCCCGTTCCGGACTGCAAAAAGCTCTTACTATTGCCTTCAAAGGCGGCGCTGTTATGGGTCTGTCCGTAGCCGGTCTTGGATTGGGTTGTGTATCCGCACTTTATATTATCTTTAAAGTTCCTGCAGTCATTAACAGTTTTGCTTTTGGCGCCAGCGCCGTTGCTCTCTTTGCTCGGGTTGGCGGCGGTATCTATACCAAGGCTGCTGACGTAGGCGCTGACCTGGTTGGTAAGGTAGAAGCAGGTATTCCTGAAGACGACCCGAGGAACCCGGCAGTTATTGCCGACAACGTGGGTGATAACGTTGGTGACACTGCCGGTATGGGCGCTGACCTGTTTGAGTCCTATGCCGCTACTTCCATTGCTGCCATGGTTATCGGTGGCAGCGTGCTTGGGATAAACGGAGTTCTTTTCCCGTTACTGATCGGCGCTATCGGCATCGTTGCTTCTATAATCAGTACAAGTTTTGTCCGTATGAGCGGTGAGGACGGCAACCCGCAGGCCGCTCTGAACAAAGGTCTGTACGGCACAAACATTATTACGGCTGTCGCCGGATTCTTCCTGGCCCAGTGGTTATTTGCCGATAAGGCCATTGGTATTTTTGTAGGTATTGTTGCCGGCTTGGTTACTAACGTAGCAGTTGGTTACATAACCGAGCTTTATACTTCATATCATAAGAGACCTGCTCAGGAAATTGCCGAAGCCTCGGAAACCGGTCCTGCTACCAATATTATTAAAGGTTTGGCAGTCGGTCTGAAGAGTACTGTTTATCCGATTCTCGTTATTGTAATTGCCATCTATGCTTCTTATATTGCGGCTGAATCCGCAGGTGCCGGTCTCGGTATCTACGGTATCGCCATGGCTGCTATGGGTATGCTTTCCACTGCCGGTATGGTTGTTGCTATCGATTCCTTCGGCCCGGTTGCTGATAACGCCGGCGGTATTGCCGAAATGGCTGAGCTTGGTCCGGAAGTGCGTAAGAACACCGACAAGCTGGACGCTGTCGGTAACACTACAGCTGCAGTGGCCAAAGGTTTTGCTATCGGATCTGCTGCTCTGACTGCATTGGCCCTTTTCACTGCCTTTAGTGAATCTGCAGGTTTGGAGGAAATCAACATTCTGAACCCGATCGTTATTATCGGTCTTTTCATCGGCGCAACTGTTCCCTTCCTGGTAGCATCTTTTGCTATGGAAGCTGTTGGTCGTGCCGCTTTCGATATGATTGCTGAAGTTCGCCGTCAGTTCAGGGAAATTCCCGGCCTGATGGAAGGCAAAGCAAAGCCCGATTATGCCAAGTGTGTTGACATCAGTACCAGGGCTGCTATCCGCGAGATGATCGCTCCCGGTATTGTGGCTATCGGAACCCCTGTTGTTGTTGGTTTCCTGCTTGGACCCCTGGCATTGGGCGCTACCTTGGCCGGCGGCACCGCTTCCGGTGTACTTCTGGCCCTCTTCATGGCTAACTCCGGCGGCGCCTGGGACAACGCCAAGAAATACATTGAAACAGGTAAACTGGGCGGCAAAGGTTCTGATGCCCACAAGGCTGCCGTTGTAGGTGATACCGTAGGTGACCCCTTCAAGGATACGGCAGGTCCTGCCATGAATCCGCTGATCAAGGTTATGGGTACCATTTCCCTGATTATTGCGCCTATCGTTGCAAAGTTCTATGTGTTCCAGAGCATAATTAAATAAATTGCTGTTTTAAGAGGGCTGCCTCAAAATTGAGGCAGCCTTCAATATTTTGGGAAGAATTTGGTTTGCGCAGCTTGACAAAAGCAAACTAACTGTATACACTGTATATATACAATATAAAAACTATATACACTAGGGGAATGTTATGAAGATTATCATTTCAAATTCGTCTCAGGAACCTATCTATGAGCAAATAATCAGGCAGATCAAGAACAGCATTATCCGGGGTGAACTGGCGCCCGGTGAAATGCTGCCGTCTATCAGGAATCTGGCCAAACAACTGCAGATTAGTGTGATCACTACCAAGAGAGCTTATGAAGAACTGGAGCGGGAAGGTTTTATCGAGACCGTTACCGGCAAGGGTTCTTTTGTAGCCGGGCAGAATCAAGAACTGCTGCGGGAGAGACGGCTGAAAGTGGTGGAAGATAAGCTGGCCGAGGCAGTGGCCGAAAGTAAAATCCTCAATATCAGCCTGAAAGAATTGCAGGAAATGCTGCAGTTGTTATACGAGGATAAAGAGTAAGAAATGCCTGGCGAGGAGGGAGAGTAGTGGAAAACATTCTGGAAGTAAAAAACCTGCGTAAGGAATACAACGGTTTTGCCCTGAAGAACATCAGTTTTACTCTGGAAAAGGGCTACATTATGGGGTTTATCGGACCAAATGGCGCCGGGAAGACTACCGTGATTAAACTGATTATGAACCTGGTGAAAAGGGATGGCGGAGAGATAAAGGTCTTTGGTATGGATAACATTAAAGATGAGATAGCCATCAAAGAAAAAATTGGTTTTGTCTATGATGATAGTTATTTTTACGAAGAATTAAGCATCCATGAAATGAAGGGAATAATCGCACCTTTTTACAGGCAATGGGATGATCATGCCTTCAACAAATACTTAAGGGATTTTGACCTGCCGCCCCAAAAGAAAATCAAAGACCTTTCCAGGGGAATGAAGATGAAGTTTGCCCTGGCAGTAGCTCTCTCCCATCATGCTGACCTGATTATTATGGATGAGCCTACCTCCGGGCTGGATCCGGTGTTCAGGAATGAGATCCTGGATATTTTAAGGGACCTGATGCAGGATGAATCCAAAGGGGTTCTTTTTTCCACCCATATCACCACCGATCTGGATAAAGTGGCTGATTATATAACCTTCATCAACAAGGGTGAGTTGGTATTGACAGGCCCCAAGGATGACATATTGGACTGCTATGGTATTGTCAAGGGGGGGCGGGAGGTTTTGGACCATGCCACCGGTCAATTGCTAATCGGCATCCGTGATACAGGTTTCGGGTTTGAAGCCTTGACAGGGGATGCCGCCAGGGCCCGGCGATTATTTGGGGATAGCGTCGTAATTGAACGGCCGTCGCTGGAGGATATTATGGTTTATACAGTAAGGGAGGATAGGTATGCTAAACCTGATTAAAAAAGACTTTTGTGTGCAGAAAAAAACTTTTTTGTTGGCAGTGTTTTACAGCGCTTTTGTTTTTGTAGCATTTCATACTATGCGGCAGGCTGCATATATTATGGGTTCTCTGGCCATAGCCTACCTATTTATCATGAATGCTAATCATGCCGATGACAAAAACCGGTCTGAAATACTGATAAACAGCCTGCCGATAGACAGGAAAAAAATTGTAGCGGCCAAATACCTGGCAGCGCTGGTTTTTACAGTTATTGGCATCCTTTTGACAGGTGTCACGGGGGCTATTTTTAAAACAGCGGTAGAAGGCGCCGGGCTGGCCCTGTCTTTCAGGTTTATTAACGGCTTTGACATGGTTTCGACTTTCATGAGCGTTGGCCTTCTGATATCGCTGTACTACCCGCTGTATTTTAAGTTCGGCTATAACTTTGCCAGAAAGATCAATGCGGTTTTGTTCATGCTCATCTTCTTTCTGACGGGTTTTTTAGTGGGCGTGGTTAAAGCGAAAGATGACTCTCAAGTAGTTGGGTATATAACAGACCTGCTGCAGAATACGTACCTGTGGATGACGCTCAGTACAGGGGCCGTAGTGGCACTGGTTATGATTTCTCTGGCTGTCTCGGTTAAGCTGTACATGAATAAAGAGTTTTAGTAAAGTCAAAATCATTGCATTTTTCGGGCAGGTGGAATACAATAATAGTGTATTAGTCAATTAGTACACCAGTACAATAATACAATTCTCCGTTTATGGGCAATATACACCGTGACAGAGGGAGTAGGAGGAGAATAGTATGTGGCTGCATATTGACCCGTCCGGGGGACCGCCGATTTACATACAAATCAGGGAACAGATAAAAAGAGCGGTGGCAACAGGGTTTTTCAAGCCGGGTGACCAATTGCCTTCGGTAAGGGACCTGGCTGTTCAGCTTACGGTCAATCCCAATACGGTTTCCCGGGCTTACCTGGAATTGGAAAGGGACGGTGTGATAAAAACGGTCCGTGGAGTGGGAACCTTTGTTTCTGAAAAGGAAATAAAGATTGAGTACGCAGAGCGTGTAAAACTGGTAAAATCAGTTCTTGGTAAAGCATTAGTGGAGGCTTATCACCTGGGGTTTACCGAAGCGGAGCTCAGGGAGCTTTTTGAAGAAACCCTGAAGGAATGGGGGTGGTAAAAAATGACAATGGAACTGGCTATAGAAACCAGAGGCCTTACAAAGATGTTTGAAGATAAATTGGCTGTAAACGCCCTTGATCTGGAAGTGGCCAAAGGAAGTGTTTATGGATTTCTGGGTTTAAACGGGGCTGGGAAAATGACAACCATAAAAATGCTGCTGAACCTGGTTTACCCTACTTCCGGCGAAGCCTTCGTCCTCGGTCATGACGTTGTTAAGCAGGCTTTATATTTGGTCCCAATGGTTTGGCAAGAACCTCTACCAGTTCGGAAGTGTAATGGCCATCATATTTGGGGCCGGCATAATTTCATCGGAAGTATCGCGAAAAACTATCCAGTTCCTCCTGGCCAGACCTATACGCAGGGAGGATGTTTTTACCGTCAAATTTATTGTAAATTTTGCTGCGTTAGCTTTGGTGGTGTTGGCATCAACTGTAGTGTTATATATTAGTGTAGTTGCCACCGGACATAAAATTCCTGTCGTGGAAATGGTGCAAAATATCATTATGGCTCTGGCCGGAATGGCAGTTATCTATTCAATAGCCGTTTATTTTTCGACCGTTTTTGACCGGACCTTAAAATCTGCCATGGTTACGGGAATTATTGCCATGGGTCTTTTTGTGCCGGGGTTTTTCTCAAAATTGCATTATTACTCTATATATTACCACATGGCCGGCTCTGATATAGCATTAGGAAAAGGGTTTCCCCTTATCCCGCTGATAGTGTTGATTATAATTACGGCAGCTTTTTATATGCTGGGCAGAAACCGGTTTAAAAAACGTGATTTTTAGCTTACACAATCGGGAGGATTAATAAAATTGAAAAAAGGAGATGCAAATATAATGAAAGTTTATAAACCGGCACAAGGAAAAGGTTTTATCTGGGGGGTTGGCCTGCTGATATTTTCGATTATGATATTGGCCGTGCCCACGGTTATAATCAGCCAGACAAGGGGACCTGGATGGACCTTTACGGCTGTCATGGGCCTGACGGGAATCCTGGTGGTTGGTATGATGGGGTATTTTACCTGGGCGGCCAAAAACCTGGAGTACAGAATTGAGGGAGAGGACCTGGTCATAAGATGGGCTTTTAATCAGAAACGGATACCTTTGCAAAGCATCAGGGAAGTCAGAAAGGTTGTTGGTACCAGCAGTATGAAAGTGGCCGGCGCCAGTTGGCCAGGGTTTCACTGGGGTACCTTTACAGACCCGCGGGGTAAAGGCTCAGCCAACCTTTATGCTACCCGGCTCTGGGGTGACATTATCCTCCTGCAAACCAAATGGGAAACCATAGGGATAACTCCCGAAAACCCTGATGAGTTCCTGGATGACCTGAACCGCCTCTTACCCGATCTGGCGCAGAAGCGGGAAACAATGGAAGACGGGGAAGGAAGGAAACGGGTTTCACCCTGGAAGGATAGGTTTTTTCTCAGCATGGTATTTCTGTCCCTCCTGATCCTGGCGGGAACAGGTATTTTCCTGGCCATGAAAATTCCCGGCCTGCCGGAACGGGTGCCTATGCACTATAACCTGGCAGGGGAAGTGGACCGTTACGGTTCGCCAACTGAAATTTGGGTCCCTTTTGGTATTGGCGCAGTAACAAATGCCCTGCTGCTGGGCATCGGTTTGACTGTAGCCAGGAACAATAAGATGTCGGCCTACATGGTGGGGATTACCAGTGTTTTCCTGTCTCTTATCTTTTGTCTTATTGCAGTAGGTATGGTATTGTCCGCTTGATTTTAAATTGCCGGAATTTCCGGGGTTATTAAAATTTTATGAAGGGGAGAGGTAAAAATGGAGATGGAACAAAAAGAAAAGCGGGGTTTATTAAAGTTTTTTATTGACGCCATTGTCAGCCCCAAGGCTGCCGTAGAAGAATTTGTAGAACAGGCATCCTTCTGGCCCATGGGCTTTTTGCTGATGTTGGTTAACCTGCTCTTGTTCTTACCTATTATTCCCAAAATGAGGGAATTTACCCTTTGGACACTTGAACATTCACCAAAACCCATGCCGCCGGAACAACTGGCCATGACCAAACAAATGCTGCCGGCAATTACCGGCGCCCAGGCAGCTCTGGCCTTTGTTTCGCCACTGATTATGTGGGTTATCCTGGCCCTTTTGTTGAAGTTCTTGAACCTGGTTGTCGCCGGTGACGGGACTTTCAAGAAATTGATGTCGGCTGCCGTGATTGCTTCCGTACCCAATATGCTTGGCGGTATCGTCAAGACAATACTGGTACTGCTTACACCCGCTTCTAATATGAAAAACGTTACCACAAGCCTGGCCCTTTTCCTGCCTAAAAACCAAACCGGGTTTTTGTTTGGCTTCCTGTCAGTCTTTGACCCCTTTATCATTTGGAGCATTATTCTGCTAGCCATGGGCGCAGCAGTTGCTATCAGGACAACGACCAGGAAGGCGGGAGTATTTTTAGGCATTATCCTGGCGGTTTACGGGGTAATTATGGGCGCAGCGGCTCATTTTGGCGGAGGTGCGGTATAACTTTGGAACGCAAAAAGAAAATTATTATCGGTGCAGCCATGGCGGCACTGGTTTTGCTTATCATAGGGGTAAATATTTACAAAAACTCCGGCGAAAAGGGAATTCCGGTAGAAGCCTTTCAGGTAAAAAAGAAAAACCTGGAACAGGTAGTCCTGGCCAGTGGCAAGGTAGAAGTTCAGGATAAACAGGAGTATACTGCCCAGGTTGCCGCCACTGTGACCAAGATATACGTGTCAACAGGTGACAGAGTTAAAGCGGGCCAGTTGTTGATGCAACTGGATACTGCCCAGTTGGAACGGCAACTGAAACAGGACCAGGCTAACCTGCGGGTTCAGGAAGCCAACCTGGCCAAGGCCAGGTCAGGCGCCAGGTCCCAGGTGATAGAACAGGACAGGGCCAATTTAAAAAAGGCAGAAACAGCTTTTCAAAATGCCAGGGCCGCTTTTGAGCGGACCAACCAACTTTTTCAGGCGGGCGCTGTCTCCCAAGAAAGCCTGGAAAATGCCAAATTGAATTATGTGACGGCCGAGGCGGAATACCGTTCTGCCCAGAAACGCCTGGAAATGGATTTGGCCGGGGAAAGCGGTCCGGAATTGGCGGCGTTGGAAGCCCAGGTCCAGCAGGCCAAAGTAGCTGTTGAGCTGACCGAAGATTTGATTGCCAAAGCCAGTGTCAGAGCCGGGATGGATGGTATTGTACTTTCCGTGGACGTGGAAGAAGGGAGCTATGCCGCAATCGGCGCTCCGTTAATAAGTATCGGCAACCCGCAGCGGTTAATAGTAAAATCAGAAGTAAGTGAGTCGGACAGCGGCAACCTGCGAGTGGGACAGCCGGTGACCATAACAGCTGCCGCTGCGGAAGGGGCGGTATACAAAGGTAAAGTTGCCATGGTGTCCCCGGTAGCCGTTACCAAACTTAAAGACCAGGCGGAACAGACCAATGTGGAAATTACGGTAGAGATTACCGAGTTTGACAGCAAACTTAAACCCGGTTACAGTGTTGACCTGAATATAACTACGGCCAGTCTGAAAGGAGTAACCGTAATACCTTACGAAGCGATTATAGAAAAAGGGCACAACAGGTTTGTTTTCGTCATCAATGATAATCACCGCGTAAGCCTGAGGAAGGTGGAAACAGGCGTGGGGAACGAGCTTTACCTCCATGTTAAAAAGGGTTTGCGTCCGGGAGACAGTATAGTGGTTAACCCGCCGGAAAACTTAAAGGATAAAGATGTCGTAGATGTCCGGGAAAATACGGCTTCGGCAGCAAAGGAGAAGACCAATGATTAAAATAGAGGCGTTAAACAAAGTTTACCGGACGGGGCAGATTTCCGTACACGCGCTGCGGGATGTTTCCATGGAAGTTAAACCCGGCGAATTTGTAGCTATTATGGGACCTTCGGGTTCCGGGAAGTCCACGTTGATGAATATTCTCGGCTGCCTTGACAAGCCCAGCAGCGGCTCCTACCTCCTCGACGGGCAGGAAATAGCCGGGATGGAAGACGGCGCGCTGTCGGCCATCCGCAACCGAAAGATAGGTTTTGTTTTTCAGAATTTTAACCTTTTGCCCCGGTTAACGGCTTTTCGCAACGTGGAACTGCCTATGTTGTACGCCGGAGTTCCGGCGGCGCAGAGAAAGGAACGGGCCGAATGGGCATTAAAAAGGGTTGGGCTGCAGGATAGGGGGCATCACCGGCCCAACGAACTTTCCGGTGGACAGAAACAAAGGGTTGCCATAGCGCGGGCTTTGGTTAACAAACCGGCCATTATTCTTGCCGATGAACCGACCGGCAACCTGGATACCCGGTCCAGTGAGGAAATTATGGCTATCTTCCAGGAACTCAACCGGGAAGGAGCTACCATTCTTATAGTTACCCACGAGCGGGAAATAGCCGAGCATACGAACAGGGTCCTGTATTTCCGGGACGGCAGGATAATTAAAGATGAATCCATCAGTGACCCTATCAGCGCTGTCAAATATCTCTGGAGGTTGGGCCCGCCGGAGGTGAACGGCCTTTGAATTTACTGGAAGCTGTTAAAATTGCTCTCGAAGGGCTTTGGACTAACAAACTCCGGTCTTCTCTAACCATGCTCGGTATTGTCATAGGCATTGCGGCAGTTATCGCAGTAGTGGCCATTGGCCGCGGGGGTCAGGCCTTGCTGATGAGTGAAATATCCAAGGTCGGTTCCAACCTTTTTGCTATATATATCGATTTTTCAGATGACGACCCGGCCACACCCAGGGATTTTTCCCTGGATGACATCGATTTAATCAAGAAACTGGTGCCGGGCATAAAAGGCATGTCTACCATGCAGAGCGGAGCGGCCCAGGTTAAGGGAACGAAAGGGAAAAAAATGGCCAGTGTTCAGGGGGTAACCGGAGATTTCAAGTTCATGCGCAATATCGAACTTGTGGCCGGAACCTTTTTCTCCAATCACGATGCCAAGAGCAACAGGGCCGTCATAGTAATTGAAGAGAAGTTGGCTGATGAGATTTTTGGCCGGGAGAACCCTATAGGGAAAAAGGTCCTTGTGAAAAGTAAACCTTTTACCGTAATTGGGGTTTCCAAATCTGCAGAAAGTGTGCTGGCCGGGCTTGGTGGCTTGAAGACAGCTTTTATTCCCGCTTCCACCTGGCAGAACCTTTTTAACGAAAAGGCTTTAATGGGCTTTGAAGCTCAGGCTGCTTCCCGGGACCGGTTGGAGGAGTCTATGCAGCAGGCGGTAAAAATTCTGGAACGGCGCCATAATAACAAAGACCGGTATAGGACTATGACCATGGAACAGGAGATGCAGATGATAAACAAAGTAACCGGCATCATGACCCTGATTGTAGGGGCCATAGCGGGCATTTCTCTCTTTGTGGGGGGGATAGGGGTTATGAACATCATGCTGGTTTCTGTTACCGAACGGACCAGAGAAATTGGCATCAGGAAAGCTCTGGGCGCCCGGCGTAAAGATATCATGGTACAGTTCCTCATTGAAGCCGTGGTCATCTGTCTGATTGGAGGAGTATTCGGCGCCGCGATTGGTGTTGGTGGGGCATATATGATTGCCCGGTTTGCTAAATGGCCGCCCCTGGTGTCCTGGGGAACTATTGCCATTGCCTTTATTTTCTCAAGCGCGGTAGGCATTTTCTTTGGGCTTTATCCGGCCAGCAAGGCAGCCAGATTAGACCCAATCGAGGCATTAAGGCATGAATAAAATAGTAGTGGTCAGTGAACAGTAAAAAAATTAAAATCGCGGCATCCCCTGATACACATACATTTAGTACAATTGAATTGTACCGGTTTTTAAAATGTGTATTGGGGCATTGCCGTGTTTTTTTATGTTTTTCTGACTACGGACCACTATTGGACAATGGTCACTTGAAAAAATCTGAAACCTTTGGCAGACATATTCGTCTTAACAGGTGAAAGGAGGCTTCCCGGGAGCCATGGATTTTCTAAGTTTTTACGACTTGTATTTTGACGATGTCTACAGGTATATTTATTTCAAAACAGGTAATCAATGGGATACCGATGATTTGGTAAGCGCAGTGTTCCTGAAGGCTTTCGAAAAGTTCCCTTCCGTCACGGGAAGCCACAAAGCCTGGTTATTCACCATTGCACGTAACACAGTGATTGACCACTACCGTAAGAAGAAAGACATCACAGTGGGCGAGGATATGGAACGGTATACCTATCTTTACTGTTTTGAAGAAGAACTGGAAAAGCAAGATGAAGTTAACTGCCTGAAAAAGTCTCTTGGTGCCCTGACAAAAGAGGAGCTGGAATTGATTAACCTGAGGTATTTTGCCGAGTTAAAATATTGGGAAATCGGGCAATTGACAGGCAAAACAGAGAACGCCGTCAAACTGAAATTTATGAGGGTAAAAGAAAAATTAAAGGCGTTAGTTAAGGTTTGTATGGAGGGATAATTTATGGATGATCAGAGGTTAGACAAAGCCTTGCGGGAACTGAAGAAAGAATTGCCCGTTAACGAAACCCTAAAGCGGCGGCTGCGTGGCTCCTTCGTCAATAAACAGAGGTTTTCTTGGCTAAAAAGGTTGCCTTTTGTTGCGGCCGTTGCGGCTGCCTGCATCGCCTTTTTCGTTTATATGACCTCACCGGAAAACATTATGGAACAGGCCAATGCCGCATCATTAAAAATTTTAAACCAAATATCTTTTGTTGAGATGGGCCGGGGGTCTATAATAGGACTAACGGAATACCGGGGAACTGTTTATCTCGCTCTGGCGGAGAAGGGGATATTTGCCTATAACAAAAAAGGCTTTCACCGGGTTATTGATAATAAAACAGGGTTTATCAGAGTTTCACCCGATGGGAAAAAAATTCTTTTATCTGACGGGAATGTAATGATTTACGACTTAGTCAGTAAAAAAAAGGAAATGTTGCTTAAAGGTGATCAGATGACTGTTTTCTACGAGGAGCCTTCCTGGTCCCCTGACGGCCGACGGGTGATTTATACAAAAAAGGTTTTGGCTTGGCACGGACCCGATTCACACGGGTTTACCGTTCAGGAATCCGGAATATATGAGTTAGATTTGGAAACGCATAAATCCAGAAAACTCACTGAAGGCGCACATGCGTCCTGGGTAAAAGACAGCAGCCGTATTGTTATAGAAAAGAAGAACAAAGTAATATTGAAGGACTTGCAGGACGGTTCAGAGAGAGTTATCGATGAAGGCCGGTTTCCTTCTGTTTCCCCTGACGGCAATTATGTGGCTTATGTCAAGGCTGAGAAAAAAGTCCAAAGGTTAAACAACAATGCTGAAATTAACCGGAGCATCGAGAATATATGGATTGCCGATACGGGAGGAATGCACACAAAAAGGAGGGTCACGGCAAACTTCCCTAACCGGGATGTTGAAGAACGGTGGCTAGATAGTCTAAAACCCTCCGATACTATCCGGAGCCTGACTGTAAGCGGAATGTATAGTTACTATGCTCCAGTTTGGAGCAGTGATTCGAAAAGTCTTTATGCTCTGAAAAATGCTAACCTTGAGTCCGGAGCCGGATTAAAACTGATGAAAATTGATTTTACCACTGAGAAAATGACAGCGGAAGATACGGTGAAGAGGTTTGTTCAGGCGTTAATTGTAAGGGATGATGATTATGCCAAAAGTATCATGAAGAATCCTCCACCGTTCTTAACCATATCCAATCCTCACCAGGTAGGTTATAAGATAATATCTGGCGGCAAAGAAAAGGGCAAGGAATACGTTGACGCAGAGATATATTGGGCATATACTGCCAACCCCTATTACAGTATTGTTCAAGCAAGGTTTTATTTGATACCCGGGGACAATGGGTTTATTATTGACGGTATTAAAGAACTGAAAAGCATAGATATTATGGCTATGGACCACCCCGGGGAAGTTAAAATGAGCAGAGATGAAAAGAGCGAGGTTTTATTCAGGGCCAGTGATATACCCCATGAATTTGTACCCCAAGGCCGTTACAGGTTTGGGCCAATGGCCTATAACCAGGCAAAGGACACTTTATTATTTACCATGCAGGTTTTGCAGGACAAGGGTCAGTATGCTGCAGTGCAACTGCTAAGTTATAATTTAAAAGATAAAAAATTTAAACTGGTAGATAAAATCACCGGGATAAACAACAAAAAGAATATTGGCATTGAACAAATTATAATTGATCCCCAAGGTGAATATGCCGCTCTGGACCTGTTTTCCGATAATGACACACCTTATAAGAGTTATGTTTTCGTATATTGCTTGGAGGACTATTCCAAAACGATGGTGGCTGGACTATTTGAAAACTCCGTGGCTGATTCGGTACACACAAGATTCTGGGATTCCGAAAAATTAGTGTTTAGTCTTTTCGGCAACGGCCAATCCATGGATTATATTTACACCCCTGAAGACCAAGAAAATCACACGTTTTAAAAGAAGAGGGGGCAAAATAGAAACTGGAGCAGTACGTAAACCGAATGTCAGGTGGGTATCTTTACAGAAAGTAAATTATCTGTTAAAATCTATATGTTAAGCTTCGGGAGGTGAAGGTTTTGAAAATCGCAGTAATTATCGTTCATATTTTATTGGCCTTGGGTGTAATTGTAACTGTATTATTGCAGTCGGGAAAAAGCGCCGGTTTATCGGGTGCTATTGCCGGTGGAGCTGATGCTATTTTCGGTAAGAAAAAAGGGATGGATGAATTTTTGAGCAAATTATCCACTGCTTTTGCGATAGGATTTTTGATTACTTCTTTAGCATTGAGCATAATTAAATAAATGTGTATGTATTACATATGCCGGATTTTGCCGGCATTTTTCTATTTGTGGACTTCTTTATTTTGCCATGTTATAATACTTGCATTAATGTGGAAAACGGAGAAATTGAAAGAAATTATAAGCAAGCGGAAGGAATAGAGTTCACATACGGTCAGAGGATTATTGATGAAAGAAATAGGAGGTAAAGCAGTGCTTTTGGGAGAGGTTATCAGCAGAGCGAAAGATAGATTTCCGGATAAAACGGCTCTTATCTACAAAGACTGGCAATGGACTTACCGGGAATTGGACGAGCAGATTAACCAGGTGGCCAATGGGCTGAGAAAACTGGGTATTCGAAAGGGTGACCGGGTAGGTTTACTGATGCTGGACAGCCCTTATTTTGTAATCGGTTATTTTGCTGTAGCTCGCCTGGGCGATATTGTGGTGCCCATTAATGTAGCTTTTAAAGGGGAAGAAGTCAAATACCTGATAAATGATTCCCAGGCTTTCGCCATGATTGTGGCGCCGGTTTTTCTTCCTTTGGTTAAACAGATCAGGAAAGAGCTGAAAAACGGTTGGCTGCACACAGGTGATGTTGCGTACATGGATGAAGAAGGTTACCTTTTCATCGTGGACCGGAAAAAGGACCTCATTATTGTCGGGGGTTTAAACGTTTACCCCCGGGAAATTGAAGAGGTCATCTATTCCCATCCCAAAGTGGCGGAAGCTGCTGTTGTCGGAGTGGCCGATGCCCTGCGAGGGGAAGCGGTTAAAGCCTTCATTGCTCAAAATCTTAAAGAGGGCATTGAAGGAATAGTTCAAGAGAGATTTTGAAGAAATAGTCCCTGGGAAAGTGGCCGTCAATGCCACTTTCTTTGCTATAGGGACTTTAATTGCAGGACAAGTTAGACAAGAAATGCTATAATATAACCATGTGAAAAAAATTTTGGGAGGGGTAGACGATGACCCTTGGTGAAATGATAACCGCCGGCGCAAAGGAATTTGCCGACCGACCGGCCTTGAAGTTCAAAGGCAGGACCTGGCCATACAAGGAACTTGACGAGCAGGCCAACAAGGTCGCCAATGGTTTGAAAAGGCTGGGCATCGGCAAAGGAGACCGCGTTGGGTTACTGATGCTGAACAGTTCATATTTTGTAATCAGTTATTTTGCCATTGTTAAACTGGGCGCGATAGTTGTGCCTGTTAACGTGATGTTTAAAGCAGAAGAGTTAATCTACCAACTAAACGATGCCGGGGTCTCTGCCCTTATTACCGCACCATTGTTTATGCCGCTTGTTACGCTGGCGCAGCCGCAGATCGTGTCCCTGAAGTATATAGTGGTGCAGGATCTGGAGCAGGATTATTCCGCTGTGGGAACGGTTTCCATGCAATCAATGCTGAAGAATGAAAGTGGCAGCCTAGACCTGGATTATGCCGTTTCCTCCGATGACGTGGCTGTGCTTCTGTATACGTCAGGTACGACGGGAAACCCCAAAGGAGCTATGATTACCCATCATAATATGCTTGCTAATGCGGCAGCGACCAAGGAGGCTACTGCTTCCGGTTATCCCGATTCAACGGTCTGTGTGCTGCCTATGTTTCATTCCTTTGCCTGGACAGCCTGTGTACTGCTTCCGTTAACGTACGGCGGGCTGGTGATAATATTAGAGAGCTTTTCTCCGCAAACCAGCTTGAGAACCATAGTGGAGGAAAAAGCAACAATTTTTGCCGGGGTACCGACGATGTATAGTGTACTGCTGCAGGTGCCAAACGTAAACCCGGCGGATTTCGCCCATTTGCGGCTGGCATATTCCGGTGGGGCGGCATGTCCGGTAGAGTTGAGCAGGAAGTTTAAAGAGAAATTTGGTATTCAAATCTTTGAAGGATATGGCCTGTCCGAATGTTCACCGGTCTGTACTACCAACCCTTACTACGGAGAACGGAAACCCGGCTCGATAGGTGTCCCTATACCTGGCGTGGAGGTTAAAATTGTTGACGAAAAGGGGAACGAAGTGCCCAGGAATACACCGGGCGAACTGTGTTTTAAGGGACCCAACGTAATGAAGGGTTACTGGAACAGGCCGGAAGCCACGGCCGAAGCTTTAAAAGACGGCTGGATGCATAGCGGGGACATTGGCTATATGGATGAGGAAGGCTATATATTTATCATGGACCGGAAAAAGGACCTGGTAATTGTAGGCGGTTTAAACGTTTACCCCCGGGAAATTGAAGAGGTCCTTTATACTAACCCGAAAGTGGCTGAGGCTGCCGTGGTCGGTGTGGCTGACGATTTACGGGGTGAAATTGTCAAGGCCTTTGTTGTCTTAAAAGAGGGGGAGACAGCCACTGAAAGGGAGCTGATAAAATACTGCCAGGAGCGGTTGGCTAATTATAAATTGCCTAAAGTTGTTGAATTCAGAGATGCTTTACCCAAAAACAGCACCGGAAAAATCCTTAAGCGGGAACTGGTATAGTGGTTTAGAATGTTATCAAGGAGTGGAGGCAATGACCAGGGAAGAAGCTTTGACTGAATTAAAAAAACATGTAAAAAATAATAATTTGCTGAAGCATATGTACGCTTGTGAGGCAGTTATGCAAAGGCTGGCCAGACATTTCGGCCAGGATGAGGAAAAATGGGGGCTGGCGGGCCTGTTGCATGATATTGACTACGACCAAACCAAGGACGATCCTGTACGCCACAGCCTAGTTGGCGCGGAGATACTTGAGCAAATGGGACTGCCGGAAGATGTGGTTTATTCCGTGAAGGTGCATAATGACGCCCATGGCTTACCTCGGAACACTTTGCTGGACAAAGCACTTTATGCCACCGACCCTGTAACGGGTCTCATCGTAGCCGGAGCGCTAATCAAGCCCGAGAAGAAACTGGATGCTATTGATGTGCCATTCCTGATCAATAGGTTTAATGAAAAATCTTTTGCCCGGGGAGCCAATCGGGAGCAGATAGCCAGTTGCTCAGAACTGGGCCTTACTTTAGAGGAATTTTTCGGACTGGCTCTGGAGGCCATGCTTGCAATAAGGGATGAGCTGGGGTTATAAGGTTTGGCTTTGGCGCTTTTAGGGTAGATTAGAGTTAGTCTACCCTTTCTGTTATTTTCAGAATAAGGGTATTTGACATTAGTAACATATATACCAGGTATAATTAAGGTGGGTGAAATATGTTGGATAGAATTGAAACAGACCTGGAGGAATTAATATTAAGCCATATGCGGAGGGCTGCTTATAAGCCTCTAACGGCAGAAGAACTGCTCAAAGCTTTAAACCTTGAGCCCAATCCTGAGTTTTTTGAAAAGTTGGCGGAACTGGAAAAACAGGGTAAGATCGTGCAAACCCGTAAACTACGTTACGGGGTGCCGGAGAAACTTAATCTGGTGGTTGGGCGGATACAGGGGCATCCGAATGGGTTCGCTTTTATCATCCCTGACCGTGCCGGAGAAGAGGATGTTTTTGTAAGTCCGGCCAATTTAAACGGGGCCATGCATAACGATCGGGTTATCGCCCGTATTACAAGTAAAGGCGATTTAGGGGTTCGCCGGGAAGGTGAGGTTATCCGGATACTGGAACGGGCCAATACCCTTGTGGTGGGGACATATTCCAGTTCGAAGCACTTTGGTTTTGTTATTCCCGATGAAACACGGATCAGCCAGGATTTTTTCATTGCCAGGGGCAATGAACACGGGGCCCGTTCAGGCGACAAAGTGGTTATTCGCGTAACCCAATGGCCGCAGTATAGGATGAACCCGGAAGGGGAAGTTGTACAGATCATAGGCCGCAAGGGCGCGCCGGGCATAGACATGGAATCAATAATCTGGAAACATAAACTGCCCAGGGAGTTTCCACCCGATGTGGAGCGGCAATTAAAAGATATACCCGATGAAGTACGGCCTGAAGACATGCAGGGCCGGGAAGATTTGCGGAACCTGCTGATGGTAACTATTGACGGTGAAGATGCCAAAGACCTTGATGATGCCGTCAGCCTGGAAATGCTACCTGACGGATTGTTCAGACTGGGAGTGCATATTGCTGATGTGGGACATTATGTTCCTTTGCGCACCCCTCTGGATAAGGAGGCTTACAAGAGAGCTACCAGTGTGTACCTGGTGGACAGGGTAATACCCATGCTGCCCCCAAAGCTTTCCAACGGTATCTGCAGCCTGAATCCCCGGGTAGACCGGCTGGCCTTGTCTGTTATGATGGATATAGATGAAGAAGGAAATGTGAGAAGACATCAAATTTATGAATCCGTTATTAATTCCAACGAACGGATGACTTATACCGATGTGAAAAGGATGCTTGTCGATAAAGATGAAGAATTATTAAGGCGGTACCATTACCTGGTGCAAATGCTTCAGAACATGGAGCGTCTTTGCCGGATATTGCGGGCGCGCCGGTTGAAAAGAGGGGCTATAGACTTTGATATTCCTGAAGCCAAAGTCATCCTTGACGACCGTGGGAGACCGTTGGAAATAAAGAAGGCGGAAAGGTCTATAGCTGACCGGATTATCGAGGAATTTATGCTGGTGGCCAATGAAACTGTGGCCGAGGCCATGTTTTGGATGGAAATCCCTTTTGTGTACAGGGTTCACGAGGAGCCGGCAGAAGAAAAGCTGGTGCAGCTTCAAAAATTTCTGGCTACCTTCGGTTACGGTCTAAAAGGCATTAATAAAATTCACCCCAGGGCCTTACAAAAAATTGTTGAACAGGTAAAAGGCCGGCCGGAGGAAAGGGTCATCAATACGGTAATGCTCAGAACTATGAAACAGGCCCGTTACAGCGAAGAGAACCTGGGCCATTTCGGATTGGCGGCAAAGTATTACTGCCATTTCACTTCGCCTATCCGCCGGTACCCGGATTTGGTGATTCACCGGATTATTAAAAGTATTCTCAAAAGTGGCAGTTTACCTCAAAAGGAACTGGACCGGTTGAAGAAGTTTGTGCCTGCTGCCGCTGTTCAGTCTTCTGAACGGGAACGGGCCGCCATGGAAGCGGAGCGGGAAAGTGCGGACCTGAAAAAGGTAGAATTCATGCTGGATAAGGTGGGGCAGGTTTTTGAGGGTATTATTTCCAGTGTCACTTCTTTCGGCCTGTTCGTAGAACTGGATAACCTGGTGGAAGGGTTGGTACATATAACCACCCTGACGGACGATTTCTATGAGTACGATGAGGAAAATTACCGATTGGTGGGGCAACATACCCGCAAGATATACCGGATCGGCGATCAGGTCAGGGTCAGGGTTGAACGGGTTAACCCTGATGAGCGGCAGGTGGATTTTGAATTGGTGGACGGCGGAGGGCCCAATTTTTAGAAACAAAATATAAATGCAAGGGAGTGGAGAGTAATGCGTGACAAAGTGAAAGATGTTGCCAACAGAATCAAAGGGTTAAGGCTGTTAGCCGGCTTTTCCGAGGAACAAATGGCTGCATGGTTGAGTATTTCCAAAGACAGTTATATCAGGTACGAAAATGGGGAAGACGATATCCCTATAAGTATCATTTATGAAATTGCCAACATACATGGGGTAGATTTAACTGATATCCTTACGGGTGTTTCGCCTAAACTCCATGAAGTTTGCTATGTCAAGAAAGGAGAAGGGCTGAGTGTTGAACGGCTGGATGAGTATGAATTTGAAGACCTGGCCTATAAATATGCCAACAGAAAAATTGAGCCCCTCCTTGTGACATTGGACCCGAAAAACAACCCGGAGCTTGTAATACATCAGGGGCAAGAGTTTAATTATTGTTTGGAAGGGAAGATGAAGGTTATTATCGGAGATAAAGAATATGAGTTAAATCCGGGTGACGCTTTGTATTTCAATCCGGCCAAACCGCATAAAATGGTTGCGCTTGACGGCAAACCGGCCAAGTTTTTGACTGTGATAATACTATAAAAAAGTTTAACCGGATTTTATTTTACAATATGATGAATTAGTGGGAGAGAGTTAATATGTCACTGCTTGAAAAATATGTGAGCCAGAAGGAGTTTTCGTCATACGAAGATTTTTGCGCAAATTTTAAAATCAATGTACCGGAGAATTTTAATTTTGCCTACGACATAATTGATGAATACGCGAAAACCGAACCTTCGCAAATGGCGCTGGTGTGGTGTGATGATAAGGGCAATGAACGTTTCTTTACTTTTGCGGATTTAAAATACTGGTCTGATAAGACGGCCAATTTTTTTGCTTCGGAGGGTATTGAAAAAGGCGATAAAGTCATGTTTATTCTGCGCCGCCGTTATGAATTTTATTTTTGCGCTCTGGCTCTGGCCAAGATTGGAGCGGTTTACATTCCGGCCACATTCCAGCTTACTGCCAAGGACATTGCTTACCGTAACAATGCTGCCAACATAAAAATGATTGTGGCCTACAATCAACGGGATATAATTGAGCATGTAGAAGGAGCCATGGAACAGTCACCGACACTGGAGAAACTGGTATTGGTAGATGGCCGCCGGGAAGGATGGCTTAATTTCGAGGAAGAGGTTGCGCGGGCTTCCGAGAAATGGGAAAGGCCCACGGGGGAAAATGACACACAAAATGACGACCTTATGATAATATACTTCACGTCAGGGACAACCAGTCTGCCGAAAATGGCAGCCCATACGTTTACCTATCCGCTGGGGCATATTGTAACGGCCAAATACTGGCAGCGGGTAGAAGACGGTGGCCTCCACCTGACCGTGGCTGATTCCGGCTGGGCCAAGTTTGGCTGGGGTAAGATGTACGGACAGTGGATTTGCGGGGCAGTTCAGTTTGTTTATGATATGAACAAGTTTGTGCCCAAAACCCTGCTGGAGAAGATGGAAAAGTACCGGCTGACCACTTTTTGTGCCCCGCCGACCGTTTACCGGTTCTTGCTCCAGGAAAACCTAAAAAACTACGACCTTACATCAATAAAACACTGTTCCACGGCCGGCGAACCACTGAATCCGGAGGTTTATGAACGTTTTTACAGAGAAACGGGGCTCAGGATTTTCGATGGTTTCGGCCAGTCAGAAACCACTGTTTTGGTGGCTAATTTTGAATGGTTTGAGACCCGCCCCGGGTCTATGGGTAAGCCTAACCCGGCCTATGACATTGATATAGTGGATGAAGAAGGCAATTCCTGCCCCGCCGGTGTGGAAGGAGAGCTTGTTATAAAGTGTGATTCCGGCAGGCCCGTTGGCCTTTTCAAGGGTTATTACGGAGATGAAGAAGCCAATGCCAAAGCCTGGCGCCACAATATGTACCATACCGGCGACGTGGTCTATAAGGATGAGGACGGGTATTTCTGGTTTGTGGGGAGAAACGACGACGTTATTAAGGCATCTGGCTACCGCATCAGTCCCTTTGAGGTGGAAAGTGCCCTGATTGAGCACCCCGCAGTTGTGGAATGTGCCGTGACGGGCGCGCCTGACAGTATCCGCGGCATCGTCGTCAAAGCTACGGTGGTCCTGGCCAAAGGGTGCGAACCGTCCGATGAACTGAAGAAAGAGCTGCAGGAGCATGTAAAAAAAGTAACTGCACCGTATAAATACCCCCGAATAATAGAATTTGTTGAAGAACTGCCCAAGACCATAAGCGGCAAAATCCGCCGGGCGCAAATTAGGAAAGAGGACCAGGAGAAATATAATGGGTAGTGGCCAGTGGTCAGTCATCATTGGAAAATATTTATTAGCTTATGATTTATGAGTGGGTGATGGGTACTTCCTTGCCTTTTTGCTTTTTTTGTGTATAATAGAGAGTAGATACTTGATAAAATGATCAGAACCGGGTGTGGGGACACCCGGTTGGTACAACCACCGCCGAAGTGGGCGGTCATAGTGTAAGCATGAAAAAAGTAGCTTACTTGTCAGGGCAGGCTACTTTTTTCGTTGTGAAGCAGCGATTATAGAAACAACTAATGTTGCGAAAGATATCATCAAGGTTAATGCTTCGAATACTCGCATAATCATCACCCCCTTTCGTAGGGGTAATGACCGCCCACCCTGCGCCTATTTGGTTGTACCTTGGAACATTATACCATGTTTTTGCACATTTGCAAACGCATGTTCGCGATTGGCTGCCCCTTGACAGGGGGCTTTAATGTGCTATAATGTTTATACGTCTCTTAAAGGGGTTATTATTTGAACAGGTGATTCTCATGGCTGGTGTAAAAGAGATAGAGAACCGCAAAGCCCGGCATGATTACCATATTGAAGAGATATATGAGGCCGGCATTGAATTAAAGGGCACGGAAGTGAAGTCCCTGCGGGCCGGTAAGGCCAATCTCAAGGACAGCTTTGCCCTGGTTAGAAACGGCGAGGTTTTTGTGCATAATATGCATATAAGTCTCTATGAACAGGGCAACCGTTTTAACCACGAACCTACCAGGGTGCGGAAGCTTCTTTTACACAGGCATGAGATCAACAAACTTATTGGCGCCACCAAACAGAAAGGGCTTACTCTGGTGCCGCTGAAAATTTACTTTAAAAACGGCAGGGCAAAAATGGCCTTGGCCCTGGCAAGGGGCAAGAAGCTCTACGACAAACGCGATGACATGGCCGCTCGCGATGCTAAACGCGAGATTGAAAAAGCCTTCCGGGAGAGGCAGAAATATTAATTGACAATTGACAATGGACAATTGACAATTATAGAAACAATTTGTTTGCAACAAATTGTTTGGCATTTAGTTTTTATAATTGACAATTATAAAAGAAGTGGAGATTCATTTGTGGTTGAGAATATAATAATGGTGAAAAGCTTTGAGTTTGCTGTTAGTATTGTGAAGCTATATCAATATTTGTGCAGCTCAAAGAAGGAATACGTTTTAGCGAAACAGTTATTGAGGTCGGGAACAAGCATAGGAGCAAATGTTAAGGAAGCTGTGAATGCTCAAAGTAGAAAAGATTTTATTTCAAAAATGAATATAGCATTAAAAGAAGCAAATGAATGCGAATACTGGATAGAATTGCTTATAAGAACTGACTATCTTTCTGAAACCGAAGGCTTGACAATTTTAAATGATTGTAGAGAGATAAACAAAATTCTTAGCTCCATAGTCAAAACAAGTAAGAAAAGACAATTGATACAAAAGATAATTGATGATTAAGAATTGACAATTGACAATTATGGAGACAATTTTTTTGTAAAACAAATTGTTGACATTAGAAGTAGCGGGGAATTTGCTTTAGGCGATTTTATTAATTAATTGTCAATTTTCAATTGTCAATTGTCAATTAATTAAACCTTGGGGGTGTAATGGTTTCGACGGGGGATGAATAGGCACAAGTAGCGAGCCGGGGTTCCATCAGCCCGTAATACGGTGGACTTAAAATTAAACGCAGAAGAAAATTACGCTTTAGCTGCCTAATGCAGCTAACCTCTAACCCTCTGTGCTCTGGGTGAGGGATTAGGGGTCAACCTACAGAGCTGGCTTAACTCCAATTCTCGGAGGAGTTAGGCGAGATTTATCGAGATAGTTTCACAGGAGCCTGCCGGTGGGCGCCTGGGGAGCGAAATTAAATCACCAGGCTGCGCTCGGAGAAGCTTGTGTGGGTTCTCTTCCGGACAGGGGTTCGACTCCCCTCACCTCCACCAAATGTGACAGTAATCCCTGGTTCTAATGAAATAAGACCAGGGTTTGTTGTTTCATCAGAGGTTGATTCAAATCCACAGAAAACGTTAATATTGACAGTTAAGCTAATTAATTTTAAAATGAAAATAAAAAATGCGTAGGACGGTAGCACTGTAGGGAAGGTTGGGGCACTCTACAAGAGTGTTTTTTAGTTTTATGAGTATGTATTATATAAACCATACCTACATATGCAGTGTTCCCGGGAAAAAGCGGAACCTGTGTTTTGGCAGGCTGAGCTTTTCTATAGTAAAGAATCGGAGGGAATAAAAGGTGAAGAAATTAATTACTCTGAGTATGGTTTTGTTGCTTTTGGCTGGACTTGTTGGTTGTGGCAGCAATCAACCTGCCGCCACAAAGGACAAGGGCAGTGGCAAGGCTCTTCAAGTGGGGATTATCCAGATTGTAGAACATCCCGCGCTGGATGCTGCCAGGGAAGGCTTTTTGGAGACCCTTAAGAAAAACGGTTATGAGGAAGGAAAGAATCTGGTTGTCAACTACCAAAATGCTCAGGGCGACGCGAATAATTTACAGCCTATCGCTCAAAAACTGGCTTCGGAAAAACCTGATTTAATTTTGGCCATTGCTACTCCTTCAGCTCAGGCGGTGGCTGGCGCTACCAAGGACATTCCAATTTTGATTACCGCCGTGACTGACCCCGTGGGCGCTAAGCTTGTAAACAGTTTGCAAAAACCGGGTACTAACGTTACCGGCACTACCGACATGAACCCGATCAAAGAACAGCTTGAATTACTTAAACAACTTGTGCCCGGAGCAAAGAATATTGGAGTAATTTACAATGCCGGAGAACAAAACTCACAGACCCAGGTGAAAAAGGTTAAAGAGCTTGCTTCCGGTTTGGGACTTGAAGTTACTGAGGCTACAGTGACAAGTACAGCAGAAGTTATGCAGGCGACACAGTCCTTGGTTGGTAAGGTACAGGCTATCTATGTACCGACTGACAATATGGTTGTTTCTGCCGCGAATTCGGTGGTTCAGGTTGCTGATCAGAACAAAATACCGATAATTTCAGGAGAAAGTAGTGTTGTGGAAAAAGGTGCTTTGGCGACAATAGGTATTGACTACAAAAAGCTTGGCGAACAGACCGGTGAAATGGCCATAAGAATAATTAACGGAGAAAAACCGCAAGATATGCCTGTGGAAAGCCAGAAGGAATTCAGCATTGTTATCAACAAAAAAAATGCGGATAAAATTGGGGTGACAATTCCCGAAGAGGTGCTCGGCAAAGCCGCAAAGGTAATTAAGTAGTATAATGTAAATGAGGTGTTTTTATGTCCTGGCAGGTTGTGTCAGGTACCCTGGAACTGGGCTTAATGTATGCGATTATGGTTGTCGGGGTTTACTTGACTTTTCGCGTTCTTAATTATGCTGATTTATCTGTTGATGGCAGCTTCACTTTAGGGGCTGCCATTGCAGCTACTTTAATATTTCGTGGGTATAACCCCTGGTTATCGGTTATTATTGCTTTTTTCGGGGGATGTCTGGCCGGAATATTTACCGGGGTGCTGCATACTAAATTTAACATTACTCCACTATTATCAGGTATCCTTACCATGACTGCGCTGTACTCTGTAAACTTAAGGGTTATGGGTCAGCCCAATATTTCTCTCCTCGGCACCAGAACCATTATTACCGATTTTGCAAAAATACCATATGTTGAAAACTATTCAACACTGATTTTATGTTTGGTAACCCTTATTATAATCGGTTTGATCATTTACCGTTTTCTCCTCACCGAGTTTGGCCTGGCCCTGAGAGCTACCGGTGATAATGAATTGATGATTAAGAGTCAGGGAGTAAACACAGACCTGATGAAAATTATCGGACTTGCCTTGTCGAATGGCCTGGTTGCTTTTGCGGGCAGCTATGTGGCCCAGTATCAACAATTTGCGGATGCCAGTATGGGGATAGGGATAATTATTGCCGGCCTGGCTTCCGTTATTATTGGTGAAGTACTGATAGGAACATCTTCGGTGGGCCGTACAATTGTTGCTGTTGTGTGTGGTGGCGTTATTTACAGAATTATAATAGCGATTGTTCTGCAGTTGGGTTTAGCCCCCACTGACCTTAAACTGATAACAGCTTTTATTGTAATAGTTGCTCTGGTTACACCTAGCATGAAGAACAAGTTTTTGGCTAATGGCTTATGGTCTCCGCGGAAAGGAGGAGCACCGTGATAACCATTCATAATGTGACCAAGGTATTCAATAAGGGTACAGTTAATGAAAAGATAGCGCTGAATCAGGTCAATCTGGAACTTTCCCCCGGGGACTTTGTGACTGTGATTGGAAGTAATGGCGCCGGTAAATCTACTCTGCTTAACGCTGTGGCCGGTAATTTTGAGATAGACAGTGGAGAAATCTATATTGAAGACAAAAACATAACAAACCTTCCCCAATATAAAAGGGCCCAATTCATAAGCCGTGTTTTTCAGGACCCTATGCTTGGGACAGCCGGATCAATGAATATCGAAGAAAATATGGTTATGGCCCTTCGAAGAGGCAGTAGGCTGCGTTTGCGCAAAGCCATTTCTTATAAAGAACGCACTTTCTTTCGCGAAGAATTAAGGAAACTGGGGTTAGGTTTAGAAGACAGGTTAACGACTCGGGTCAGTCTTCTTTCCGGGGGCCAAAGACAGGCGCTTACCCTACTAATGGCTACTTTACAGAATCCCAAGTTACTCCTGCTGGATGAACATACTGCCGCTTTGGATCCCAAAACAGCTGAAAAGGTTTTGGATTTAACTTGCCGTGTTGCCGATAACCCACGTTTGACGACCCTCATGATTACCCATAATTTACATCATGCTTTAAGTGTAGGTAACAGAACCATAATGATGCATGAGGGACGTGTTATTCTTGACATTAAGGGTGAAAAACGGGCTAATATCACCATTGAACACTTATTGGGGATGTTTGAAGAAGCGAGCGGAGCTAAAATTGAAAACGATAGAATGCTCCTGGCCTGAAAAAGGCTCGCCATTTCCTTCCGGGTATTTTCTAATCAAATTTTAATCTTCCTCTAAACCTTCTATAATTGTTCGCATCTATACTTAAACCGTAGTAAATGATTTATTTTTGGAGGGGATAAAAAATGTCAGTCAGTCTGGAACAAATCGATATGTTAAAAGAAAGGGCCAATATTAGCTATGCAGAGGCCAAGGAAGCATTGGAAAAATGCAATAACGATATTGTGGAGGCTCTGATTGCTCTCGAAAAAGAAAACAAGGTAAAGGCTTATAAGGTAGAGACAGTGGAAAGCGAATCCAAATACTGGACTGCGGCGAAAAAGCTTTTGAAGGCAACGGGTAAACTCATTAAAAAGGGCAATGAAACTAAGTTTGTGGTTAAAAAAGCCGAAAAAACAGTGGTTGACCTGCCTGTGAACGCTGTTGTTTTGACCACGGTGATTGCGCCGCCTATTGCGGTTCTCGGCGTTGCAGGCGCATTAGTCACTAATCACAAGATTAAGTTTATTAAACCTGATGGAGAAGATGCGAGCATCAATAAGACCATTGACAAAATTTCAAAAGCCGTAACCAATGTGGGTAATCAGGTGGCTGAAACCATTAACAGTTAATTTACAATAGGAACAGAAAAATAGTTTTTTAAAAGGGTTATTAATTAAATCTGAATATGTTGTCTATCAATGAGGGCAAGATGTTGTTTTGCTCTCATTTTAATTTACATTGCTACCTGACCCTTTGCAATGTAAAATATAATTGAACAAGGAAGTTACCTTGATTTAAAGGAGTTACTGAAGGACATGGCCGGTGAAAAAATATTAATAATTGAGGACGAAGTAAAGATAGCCCGTTTTCTGGAATTGGAACTGAAATACGAGGGGTATATGGTTGAACAGGAGAATGACGGCAGAAGCGGCCTGGAAAGAGCTACTGGGGGTAAATTTGATTTAATAATTCTGGATGTAATGCTTCCCTCTCTCAATGGTATGGAGGTGTTGAGACGTTTACGGCAGGTTTCCGAAACGCCGGTCATAATGCTCACTGCTAAGGACGAGGTAACGGATAAGGTCATGGGGCTTGACATCGGCGCCGATGACTATATGACCAAACCTTTTGCTATTGAAGAGTTGCTGGCCCGGATCAGGGCGGTCCTTAAAAGAAGGAAACCGGCCAATCACAAAAGAGATATAATTACCGCGGGAGACTTAAAAGTAAACCTGGAACAGCATTCAGTGTGTTTTAATAAAGAACCGGTGGACCTTACGAAAAAAGAATACGACCTGTTATGTTATCTGGTTCAAAATAAAAATATGGTCCTCACAAGGGATAAAATTCTGGAAACGGTATGGGGTTACGATTATTACGGTGATACCAATGTGGTGGATGTGTATATAAGGTACTTACGAAGCAAAATAGATGACAGGTTTAATACTAAGCTTATCCATACTGTAAGGGGAGTAGGTTATATAATTAAAGATGAATAATAGAAGACGCTTTGGAAAGCTCATTAAATTAATAACCTCCCTAGTTGTCCACAGCCTGAAAATAACTACCACCTTTGGTTTTTACTTGTTAGGCAAAATTTTTAAGGGTATTGGAAAACGGCTGAAGTTCTCTATTACATTTAAAACTGCTACTATCTACACCTTAATATTTTCTACAGTACTTTTCGTTTTCAGTTTAATAATTGTCTCTGCATTTACCGGATTTCTTTTTCACGAGTCCAAGAGCTCCCTTGATAAAAGCGCCAGGTTCACAAAGGCTTCTATTAATGATAACCTGGATATACCTGAAGAACAGATTAAACGGTACGCTGATGTTGAAGGCGTAAGTATTACTATTTTTAACAGTCAACGGGATGTTATTTATACCACTGAGCAGGACCCTGATAATGTGACTTTTAATGAAGCCAGGGATCTTTCCGGAATAACGGTTAACTTTGATCAAATCAGCTTAAACAAAGAGGTTAAAATAGGGGGTAACCCCTATTTTCTTCAGGTTTCGCGCTCTATAGCCAGGGAAGTATTTTATATGACCATACTACTGGCTTGTATATTGGCGAGTTTTATGTTGGCTATCCTGTTGACAGTAATCGTAGGGTCAAGGACCCTTCGAAGAATGCTAAGGCCTATTGATAATATGATAAACACCGCCAGATCTATTTCTGCCCAGGACCTGGACACCCGCCTAAATGTGGTAAACTCCCATGACGAACTTAAGGAACTGGCCGAAACCTTTAATGAAATGCTGGACAGGATTCAGGCTTCTTATGAGCAGCAAAACCGGTTTGTTTCTGACGCTTCCCATGAATTGCGGACCCCTATTTCAGTTATACAAGGCTATGCAAACCTGTTAAACCGTTGGGGCAAAGACGATAAAGCAGTACTGGAAGAATCTATAAGCGCCATCAAAAATGAAGCGGATAATATGAAGGACTTGGTGGAAAAACTACTGTTTTTGGCCCGGGCTGATAAAAATACGCAAAACGTTGTCAAGACATCTTTCTTTTTAAACGAATTGGTGGAAGAAGTGCTTAAGGAAACCAGATTAATTGATACCGAACACACAATTACCTGTGCTACCAATGAAGTTGTCAATGTTATTGCCGACAGGGGTCTTATTAAACAGGCCTTGAGAATATTTTTGGACAACAGCCTTAAATTTACCCCGCCTAACGGAACAATCAGTGTCAATAGTTATTTAAAAGATAAAAGAGTAAAACTTGTTATAGAAGATAACGGTATAGGTATTCCAGAAGAGGATTTACCTTATATATTTGACCGTTTTTATAAATGTGACAAATCAAGAACCAGGGAAAGCGGAGGCGCCGGTTTAGGATTATCCATAGCTAAATGGATCATAGAAAAGCATAATGGTGCCATTGATGTGGAAAGTGCCGTTGGTAAGGGAACCAAAGTCATTATTACCATGCCGCTTCAATAAAACTGCCCGGTTTTACGTTGCCCAAAACCATAATGCATATTTTAACAGTTGACATTTTATTTTATTTAATAAATAATTTAGTATATAAAACATTTAGTTAGTAAAAAATGAGGTGGCAAAAAATATAATGGATGAAAAAAACTATCTCGCCCAGGAATTGGCCCGTACCATTGCCCAATTTAAGCGGCTGGGCCGCCCGCCTGGTTCTTCGCATGGAATCAGGCCAAGTGAGTTCATGTTACTGGTTACTCTGACACAGTGCCCGGGCGCTGATTCCGAAGGGCTCAAGGTATCTGATCTAAGTGCACGGATGCAGATTACTCCGGCCGGTGTTACGCACATGATTAATGCTTTGGAGGATGGTGGATATGTGGAGCGCCTGGCGGACCCCACCGATAGGCGGGTTGTTTTGGTGAAACCGACAGCCAGGGCAAAACAGTTTATCGAAGATATGAACGCGAAATTTCTTGAGGATTTAAAAGGCCTGGTCGGTTTTTTGGGCGAGCAGGACAGCAAGGAACTGATCAGGCTTCTGTCTTTGGCGCTAACTTATTTTAAAGAAAGGCGAGAACGAAATGCAGAATAATTCTAAACGCAAGATTTTACTTATCGGATTGTTTTTGGGTATGTTTTTTTCTTCCCTGGACCAAACCATTGTCGGAACGGCTATGCCCAGGATTATCGGTGAATTGGGCGGCTTGAGCATTATGACCTGGGTGACTACCGCATATATGTTAAGTTCTACAACTATTGTGCCCATTGCCGGCAAGCTGGCTGACCTGTTTGGCCGCCGGTGGGTGTATGTTTCCGGGCTCTCCATATTTATGCTGGGTTCCGCCCTATGCGGAACCAGCCAGAACATGACCCAGCTTATAATTTTCCGGGGACTGCAGGGTATCGGCGGGGGTATTATGATGCCCATGGCCATGACTATTGTCGGGGACGTCTTCCCGCCTGACAAGCGTGGCAAATGGCAGGGTGTCATGGGAGCTATATTTGGGCTTTCATCTATAGTGGGGCCGACAATCGGCGGCTGGATAGTTGATAACAGTTCCTGGCAGTGGGTATTTTACATCAACCTGCCCGTGGGTATACTTGCCGCCATTACTATATTTATTGGACTGGTTGGCGAAAAACGCCTGAAAGACAATGTGGTTATCGATTACGCGGGGGCAGCAACCCTTGTAATAGGTGTTGTCAGTCTTCTACTGGCTTTAAGCCTTGGCGGAAAAGACTTTCCCTGGGGTTCATGGCAGATTATCGGTTTGTTCGGTATCTCCTTTGTGTTTTTGCTGGCCTTTATACGGGTGGAAAGAAAAGCGGAAGAACCTATTCTGAGTTTGGATTTGTTCAGAAACAGGGTTTTTACGGTAACCAATATTATTGGCTTTTTAATGGGGTTAGGAATGTTCGGGTCGATTATGTTCCTGCCGTTGTTCCTGCAGGGGGTAATCGGGGTTAGCGCCACAAGTTCCGGTAACACAATGATTCCCATGATGTTCTCCATGATGTTGACCAGTATTCTGGGCGGGCAACTGATAACTAAAGTACCTTTTCGTTCCATGTTTGTCGCCGGGATGTGTTTCATGGCTGCTGCTTTTTACCTGCTAAGCACGATGACAGTGCACACAACTCAACTGGTGGCAATTTCATATATTGTTGTGCTGGGTGTTGGGATTGGCCTGATTATGCCGACTCTGACCATTGCGGTACAAAATGCCTTTCCACCGGAGCAGCGTGGTGTAGTTACTTCTTCAAGCCAGTTTTTCCGCAGCATTGGCGGTACCCTTGGGGTGACAATATTGGGAGTTGTTATGAATAACCGATCCATCGCTCTGCTCCAAAAAGATTTCTTTCCTATAATTCGGAGCATTCCGGGATTACAGGCGGGACCTGTGGGAAGCATATTGGCCAGGGCCCGGTCTAATCCTCAGGGCTTATTTAATGTATTGTTGAGTCCGGAGACCCTGCAAAGAATTCCCGGGCAACTGCAGCAGGTTTTGCTCCCAACTCTTAAAACTGCGTTGGCCCAATCTCTCCATACGGTTTTCCTGGTGGCTATGGGTATAGCCCTTGCGGGAATAGTGATGAGCCTGTTGGTGGGTAATGAAAAAATAGAGAAAAAAGAGACCGGCGAGGCCATGGGAAGAGGAACGGAAAATAAAACCGCTGATGGACGAGTTTATTAACCTTGCTTTGAATCAGCATGGTTTACTTCCGATTGCTGTAATTTGGTACACAATTGAACATCAATCGGATGAAGAACGCCGTCTTTGGCAAAGGAAATTTGCCCCGTTTCTTCGGAAACAACTATTACCAGGGCATCGGTTCGCTCGCTGAGGCCCAGAGCAGCACGGTGGCGGGTTCCAATTTTATGCCTTTCACTGGTATATTTTTGGGCAGATAACGGCAGGACACATCCCGCCGCAACAATCTGCCCTTTTCTAATGATTACCGCGCCGTCGTGTAAAGGGTTGCCGGGATAGAAAATTGACTGCAGCAGGGGTGCGGAAATCTTGGCCCCGATGAGAATTCCGGTCATGCTGCAGGTACCGATCAGGGAATCGAGCATGTCATTTTTTTCCACTACTATTAATGCTCCGTGGCCCTTCTCAGATAAGGAGGCCACGGCTTTGGCTATCTCGTCCAGTTCTTCCACGTAGGGCATTAACGATGACTGAAAGTGGTAATAAGAAATCAGGCCTTCCAGTTTACCGGCTGCCTCCCTAATACTCTTTATTTCACAAAGCATACAGCCCTGCTGTCCATTCATTATTTTCATAACCTCTTCTACCCGCTGCCGGATTTCCTCTAATTTTTTCCGGAGATCTTTCCGTAAATTGGTTTGTAATTGGCATTGTTCCATTTAAAATCCCCACTCAGATTTAAATCTATGCTCTTATAGTATTACACCAATTATTTGCCGATATTTACGCCATTTTAAAAACAATCTTTAGGGAAGAAGAGCAGAGCAATTTATACCCGCCTGGGGTAATTTGGCTTAGTTATGGTTTAGGTGAATTTAAAACAAAAAAATTTCCTTTTGAAGCAAAAACTGATTCAGAGTTATTTGTTCTTGTTATACTAAACTAAAAGTCAAGTGAAAGACCTTTTTACGGAAATTTCTTTTTAATGGAGATGTCTACAATGTTCACATTAGCGCCTTCGAATGACGGAAAGGAAATTAAGTCTGACCCTAAATTGTTTTACTTACATGAATTTGCGTTACTGCTCTACTCCAACCATGACATAAGGCGGCTGCTGCGTTACGGCGCGGAGAAGATTCAGGAGATTATGGGTTCTGACGGCTGTCATATCCTTTTGACAAAGCAGGACGGGGAAAAATTTAAATTGGAGACAGCAATACATTGTGATAAAAAACCTTTTCCTGTCGGAGTAGATGAGACCAAGGGTATCAGCGGATTAACATTTAAAACAAAGCAAATAATTATAGTAACCAATGCCGAGCAGGACTCCAGGGTTACTAAAAAAATGCAGCAGCATTTCGGTCCCAAATCCCTGATTTCGGTGCCTATATTGGTAAGGGAACGGGTCATAGGGGTATTGTTGGTATACAGCCAGTATCCAAGCCAGTATACTTACCGTGATGGAGAATTTTTAATGATGCTGGGCAATCATCTGGGTTTGGCGGTAGAGAAAGCAAGTTTGATTAGGAGTTTGGAGGAAGCAGCGATTTTAGATCCTTTAACAGGCGCTTATAATTACCGCTTTTTCAGGAGCGAATTGGAATGCCTCGTTAAAGACCAGGCGGACAAGCCTCTTTCATTGATAATGCTTGACCTGAATTGTTTTAAACAAGTGAATGATACTTATGGTCATCTTGCCGGAGATTACATATTAAAGGAAATTGCCTCTCTTTTTAAAAGAAATGTTCGCAACAATGATATTGTCTTCCGTAACGGCGGCGATGAGTTTGCCATTATTCTGCCTGGAGCTGATGAGGAAGAAACAAAAAGAATCGCGGCAAGAATTGAACAGGCGGTGGCCCAACATACCTTTGTTTATGGTAGGCGCCATATCAAAATTTCCGTATCCTGGGGTGCCATAACAACCCGCTGCCGCAGCCAAAATCATATCAACAAAATTATATCTATTGTAGATAAAAGGTTATACGAAATGAAAAGAAAGACCCACTGCCGTATCAGTTAAATTATAAACAGCCAAATTACCGGTTTGGTGGAACCCCGCTGGCCTTTTGGTTCTTCCGGTAATTTAGCTGTTTTTTCCACTATGGGCGATCACCTCTGGCCATGATCAGATGAGCCGCTTTTTCCTGCGATTTGGCAGCGGATTCCGCGGCTTGGTGTATCAGTTTGCGTAAGGTGGAATCCATTATCTCCGTTTCCATTAAAGAATAAGCTAGCACTGCCATTCTGGTATCCTTTTCGTAATCCTGCAGCATATCCATATCGGAAAAATTCATGGTTCAATCACTCCTCGGTCATACTTTCATAATATTTTTGCAGGGTGTGTTTTGCTTTGTATAACATATCTGCTTCATCCTGGAAAAATTGCGCTATTTGCTGATCAGAGCAATTTCCTGCATAAAATTCACATTTGCGGGCAGCAACCTCAGTTTCACTGATTATTTTGGTAAGATAGGCGCCTTCTTTTATTCTTTGCGTGGTGGTCGGGTCAAGTTCCCTGACTTTGGGCTGCATGTTGTTGATTGCTTTAAACAGGTTCAGCAGCATAAAGTAGCCTCCTTTTTTTATATTTTTTAATTAATTTGTTCTTTTTTCTGCAAAATTATGAATTTATTTACCTAAAAATCTACATGCATTAATGCATATAATATGTCTAAACTATATAATAAATATTGCATAATTAAGGTAATAAAAAATGCCGTGATTGTGTAATAATATTGACATAATATATGTTATATAATATAATTTTGAATTGACAGAAAATATACGCGACATAAAGGAGGTGTGCTAATTGGTTGCTCACGTTTCTTCGAACGAAGGGGTATACCAGATCAGTATTGCGGCTCACCTCGCCGGTGTCAACATGAGAACGTTAAGGCAGTGGGAAGAAGCCGGTCTCATTAAGCCAAGCAGAACACAGGGTAACACGAGGCTTTATTCATCTGATGATATTGATATAATTAAAAGAATCAAATTCTTGGTGGAAGAAAAGGGTGTTAACTTACCGGGAGTTAAATTAATTATCCAGTTGGAGGATAAATACGGCAGAGATATCACCGGTTCAGTGAAATAACAGAAGGCAAGTACAGGGCAATAAATAAATAAAGAATAAATTGGCCATGATAAAAAAGTACTTTGCGTGTTTTGGAAAAGTCTCCCTAAATTAATTTCTGAGCAGGAAATTATTTTGGGTACTTTTGCAAAAACTTCAGCAGATGACTTTTTTAACGGGAGACAATGTCTCCCGTTTTTCTTTTTTAGGCCATTATGTTTTCATATAAGGAGGGGTTTTAATGCGTATTGCTCAACTGCACTGGGCCTTTCCGCCCATCATAGGCGGGGTTGAAAGCCATTTGGCCATGTTGGGACCGGCGTTGATAAACAGCAGCTGCCAGGTCTGTTTATTGACCGGCTCGGTCCCAGGGGGCAAGGATGAAGAATGGTACGAGGGAATGTACATAAAAAGAACTCCTTTAATGGACCTTAATAGTTTGTCGCCGGAAAAAATAAGCAGGCAAAGACACGAGATCAGGCAGGAAATAGAGGGGTTTATTGACCGGGTTCAACCTGATATTATTCATGCTCACAACATGCACTATTTTAGCCCCGAACACGCCGATATCCTCTATGAAATAAAGCAGGAACGGGGCATACCTCTGGTTTTGACAGCGCATAACGTCTGGGCTGACGAAGACAAAACCTGGCAGGAAATGAATAAAAGAGCCCATTACTGGGATACCGTTATTGCGGTAAGCGACTACATAAAACGTGAGTTGACTCGCGTGGGTTACGACAGCAGTAAAATTACAACTGTTCATCATGGTATAGATTTAGCAAGGTTTAAGCCGGTTACAGAAGAAGACCTGGAGAAAATAAAAGAGATCTATCCCGAGTTTGAAGGACGGCGGGTAATTTTTCACCCGGCGCGGATGAGTCTGGATAAGGGGTGCCATATAAGCGTAGAAGCCCTGAATATTATAAGAAAAGAATTCCCCAATGTATTGCTTGTATTGGCGGGAACCGGAAAAACCGTGGACTGGGGAGCACACCAGCAAAGACATGTGCAGAAAATAATGAATCAAGTAGAAGAACTTGGTCTTGGTAACAATGTTTTCATCAGGTTCTTTGCCTGGGATGACATGCCCCTGGTCTATAAGGCGGCCGAGTTTTGTGTTTATCCATCCTGTTTTGAAGAACCTTTTGGCCTGGTGATGCTCGAAAGTATGGCCAGTGAAAAACCAATTGTTGTTAGCCGGGCAGGGGGAATGCCCGAGGTAATCCAAAGCCGGGTTAACGGCTTTGTGGTAGAAATGGCCAATGCAAAGGAACTGGCGGACAGGTGCTGTGAACTTCTCCGCAACCCCGGCTTGTGCCGGCAGATGGGCAAGCAGGGCAGGAGGATGGTCGAGGAACGCTGGACTAAAGAGATTATGACCAGAGCTACTTTAGAAATTTACAAAAAGGCGGTCCGGACATATACAGGTGAATCTGTCAAAAATACTAGAACTGCGTAGGGAGACAATTTGTCGATGCAGATTAATAATGTGCAAGATGAATTCAGGATAGTGCCGGGTGATATCCGGGGTAGTGTGGAAGTTCTGAAGGAAGGCCGCATGTTTATAAATACCTTGCCCGGTGGAGAAATACCCTTCCGGGACATGGGGGGATTAGGGTTTTATTATGCGGACACCCGATTTTTAAATTGTCTCGAATTAACGGTCAACGGGACAAAACCTGTTTTTTTATCAAGGACTTTAAGGGACAGCCATTTTGCCCAGGTAGAGATGACCAATAAAGAATTTACCAGTTGTGGCCGGGTCGTCCCCTTGCAGACTATTCATATCCGGCTTTTGCGGCTGGTTAAAGACGGGTTCTACCAGCGTCTGCGGGTAATAAACTTTAATCAATACCCGGTGGAGCTGACGCTGCAGTTTAAACTGGGCGCCGATTTTGCGGATATTTTCGAAGTGAGGGGAATGCCCCGTTCTTCCAGGGGCATTATCGCCAAACCGGTAATTTTCAAAAAAAGTGTTTTAATTGGCTATCTTGGTCAGGACAATCTACGGCGTACGACAAGAATAAGTTTTTCTCCTCAACCCACGGTTATAACCGGGGAAAATAACCTTGTTCATGTCAGTTACCACCTCGTCCTGGAGCCGAAGAAAAAATATTACATTTATTTGAAAGTTACACCGATCATAGGCTCCAGCGCTGCAGGTTTAACAACCCAGAGTGATTTGGGTTTTGCCAGGGCTGCCGAATACCTGGCCGATGCATACCGGACCTGGAAAGATGAATGTATTAAGGTCATGTCAGACAATGAAAGGTTTGACCATATGCTGCGGGTAGCCATTACAGACCTGCGGGCTTTAAGCGCCAAATATCCGGAAGGAACTGTTCTTGAGGCGGGTATTCCCTGGTATGCTGCGCCTTTCGGCCGGGATGCGCTGATTACCGGCTGGCAAACCCTGCTGGTGAATCCTGTATTAGCCAGAGAAACACTCTGCTTTATGGCCAGGTTCCAGGGGCAAGAGGTGAACAGTTGGAGAGATGAGCAACCGGGCAAGATTATGCACGAAATGCGCTTTGGGGAAATGGCCCGGGCAGGAGAGGTACCCCATACCCCTTATTACGGTTCCGTTGATTCTACCCTGTGGTTTATCATTTTACTGGCAGAGTATGTTAAATGGGCCGGGGATACAGAATTTTTCGTTAAAATGTCCGGGTCATTGGCTAAAGCGCTGGAGTGGTGTGAGAAGTTTGGTGATCTGGACGGCGATGGCTATATAGAATACCGGTGCAGGTCGGACAAAGGTCTTGTCAATCAGGGATGGAAGGATTCCTGGGATGGCGTCATTGACCCCCAAGGGGAGATACCCGACGGCCCCATAGCCCTGGTAGAGGTGCAGGGGTATTACTATAAAGCATTGCAAGATGCGGCTGAATTATATGAACTGACGGGAAATCAGGCAAAGGCGCGGGAATTGAAAGACAAAGCCAGGGCATTGAGAAGTAATTTTTTGCGTGACTTCTGGTTAGAGAGTAAAGGATTTTTGGCTTATGCTCTTGACGGTCAAAAAAGGACTGTGGAAACAATAGTTTCTAATCCCGGCCAATGCCTTTTTACGGGAATATTGCCAGCGGACAAAGCCCGCCTGGTTGTGAGCAGGTTGATGGGTCCGGACCTTTTTTCCGGCTGGGGCATCCGTACTATGAGCAATCAGGAAACCGCTTACAACCCGATGAGTTACCACAACGGATCTATTTGGCCCCATGATAATGCCATTATTGGTTTGGGAATGAAATTAGCCGGAGAGGTGGCGCCGCTGTTGCGCCTGGTAGAAACCCTTTTTGAAGCGGCTCAGTATTTTGACCACATGCGGCTGCCTGAACTTTTCTGCGGGTTTACCCGCGAAAAGAACCTTAGCCCGGTTAAATACCCCATCGCCTGCGATCCACAGGCGTGGTCAATCGGTAGTATATTTCTACTGCTGCGGGCCCTGTTGGGTATAGAATGTCGCGGCAACTATATATACGTGCGCAATCCACAACTGCCGGGCTTCTTACAGACTCTCCGCATGGAAAATATCAGGGCGGGAGACGGTAATGCGGCATTGGAATTTACAAAAAGGCAGGATAAGACATACTGTAGTGTTCTTGGCACGAAGGGAGATGTGAAGGTAGTTTTTGAGTAGGAGGTGAAGAAATGGGTTTTATAAAACCTCTTGCTGTGAAATTCAATGGGCAACTGGTGGTTGTCTCTAATCGGGGAGCCTGTACCTTTAGGGAAACTTCCCAGGGAGTTAAAGGCATACCTTCGGTCAGTGGTCTGGTCTCCGCTTTGGAACCTGTTGTGGCCAGGGAAGGCGGCGTCTGGGTAGCCTGGGGCGGCAGGTTCGGCAATGAGGGCGACGAAACAGGTATTTCCTGCCCGCTGCCTGAAGGTGATCCAAAATATGTGTTTCAGGAAGTAATGCTGGCACCCCGGGAAGTGGATTTGTATTATAACGGATTTGCCAACAGTTGTTTGTGGCCCTTGTGCCATAACTTTATTGAAAAATCGGTGTTTGAAGAACAATACTGGCAAGCATATTGCCAGGTCAACGAAAAATATGCCCGGGTTATTTTAAAGACCACCAAGCCCCAGGATTTTATATGGATTCATGATTACCACCTGGCCAAGGTCCCGAGTTATATCCGCCGGTTCCGGACCCGGGCCAGAATATCCCTATTTTGGCATATTCCTTTTCCACCTGCGGAGATATTTGCTGTTATGCCCTGGGCGAAGGAATACATCAGCGATATGCTGGATGCTGAATTAGTCGGTTTTCATACCCAAAATTACGCGCAGAACTTCCTCCAGGCCGCCGAAGAAATTGCCGGAGCAAAAGTCGATTATGTATCGGGAACAATTTACCGCGAAAGGAAAAGGACAAAAGTAGTTGCTTTGCCTATCGGTATCAACTGGCGGGAATTTGAAAGTCTGGCGGGTTCGGCGGAAGTAATGCAAAGGGCTGCCCAAATCAGGCGGTCGGTTGGCGGGGACTACATGCTGGTCGGCGTTGACCGTCTGGATTATACTAAGGGCATCCTGGAGCGGCTGCAGGCCCTGGCCTGGCTTTATAAAAATTATCCCCAATATCGGGATAAACTAACCTTTGTCCAGATTGCTGTACCCAGCAGAACCGATACATACGCCTACCAGGAACTGAGACGGAAAATAGAAGAAACCGTGGGCCGGATTAACGGTGATTTTACCGAAAATTATCATGTGCCGGTCAGGTATCTTTTTAAATCTTTGAGCAAAGAAGAGTTGGTTGCCCATTATCTGGCGGCGGACATGGCCCTGGTTACACCGGTTAAAGATGGCCTTAACCTGGTAGCTAAAGAATATGTTGTAACCAATGCGAATAATACGGGTGTGCTGCTGTTAAGCCCTTTCGCCGGGGCGGCCCAACAGTTGAAGGAGGCCCTACAGGCGAACCCCTTCAGCCCGCGGGAAACAGCAGAGCAAATAATAGCCGGGCTGGAGATGCCCGATGCCGAGAAAAAACGGAGGTTAAAGGCCCTAAACAATATTGTCAGGAACCAGGATATTGATTGGTGGTGGGAACAGTTACGGTTAAATTGGTTGGGCGATGTTTTGCAGAGCCGATATGTTTCCCCGTCGGATAAGGTTCCGGAGGTGTTGCGGCATGAATCAGTTATCGGCTTGGCGGGAAGGGACACCGGAGTTTTTGGCAGCTCTGGTTTTATCTCATCCTAAGTTATTACTTATGACGGATTACGACGGTACTTTGGTACCCATCAGAGAAAGGCCGGAAATTGCGCTGCCCGGACCGGGTCTGTTGAAGGTACTAAAACGATTGGTCCAAAAATCAAGGGTAAAAGTTGCGATTATTAGCGGTCGGGATTTGGAAGAGTTGAACATGATGCTGCCTGTTGCCGGGATTTATTTGGCCGGTTGCCACGGAGCGGAAATAGTGGGACCAGGCGATGAAAAAATAAAAACCTTCGATGATACGGAACTGGACCGGGTTTTAGATGAGATTTATAGCCGGTTATTAAGTTTTACCGCGGGCAAACAAGGTTTTTTGGCAGAAAGGAAAAAAACAGCCGTAGCTTTGCATTATCGACTGGCCGACCCGGCAATAGCCTTAAAGGTAGTTGGAGACTTTGTGGCGGCGGTCAGGCCGTTGGTTAATGAAAAGGAACTGGAATTTCTGGCCGGTAAAAAGGTAATAGAGGTCAGGCCAAAAGCAGTCAATAAAGGGGAGGCGGTAAGTTGCCTGATGAACCTTTACCCTGACTTCTACCCTGTGTACCTTGGGGATGACACTACTGACGAGGATGCATTTAAAGCTGTCAGGAACAACGGTTTAGGAATATTGGTTGCCGGAGAAAAGAAATTTACTGCTGCCGAACAATGGTTGCGGGGATCGCAGGATGTACTCAGGTTCATGCAAATAATCGCAGCGAGGTGTTAAAAGTGGTTTCTTTAAAGGATTATGCACCATTTACCGATGCGGAACTGTTGGATAAGATTAATACATTGGCAGCACGGCTGAAAGGTGCAGTTGTGCAGCATATAAATTCCACGACCAGCAGCCTTTAGGGTTGGTTGAGCGCAGGCTTGGTCACAGAGGGAAATGGTTGTGGTACTGTCACATTGATCCGGTCGATGTGGACCCGCGGTTGTGGGATTTTTTAAAAGCTTACGCCGGGCAATGCGATGCGGCTATTTATCACTTGCCTGAGTACGGTAAAGACCTTGGAAACAAACAGTTTTTTCTGCCGCCTGCCATTAATCCTTTGAGCGACAAAAACCGGGAAGTCAGTGGGGAAGAACAGCAGCAAATATTGAAAAAACTGGGCATTTCCGCAGACGAACGGGTCATTTTGCAGGTATCCCGGTTTGACCGGTTGAAGAATCCATTTGGGTTGAAGCATATCTGAGGGTTGAAAAGGAATTCCCCTGCAGTCTGATATTGGCCGGGGGCGCTGCTGATGACGACCCTGAGGGACAGGAAGTACTTGAAGAATTGGTACAAAAGGCAGGCTGGCACCCAAGGGTTAAAATATTAAACCTGCCGCCGGACAGCCACCTGGAAATCAATGTTCTGCAGAGGAGGGCAGATGTTGTTGTCCAGAATTCTTTACGGGAAGGTTTTGGTCTTACAGTGACCGAAGCTCTGTGGAAAGCCAGGCCGGTGGTTGCTACCCCTGTAGGGGGTATCCGGAAACAGGTCATTCATGAACAGACCGGTCTTTTGGCCGCTGACACTGACGAGCTTGTGGTCTGCCTGAAAAGACTGCTGCAGGACTGTAATTTGTCTATGCGGCTGGGCAGGCAGGGAAAGGAACATGTACGCCAGAACTTTATTACTCCTGTATACCTGTATGATTGGCTTGTCGTGTTGAATGAGTTATCATAAATAACTTTCTGTGTTATTTTTGGCAGTTTAAATTCTTTGTGGGAAAGGAGCTGATGGATAGAATGAAAAAGATCCGGAAAGCGGTTATTCCTGCAGGGGGGTGGGGTACCAGGTGCCTTCCGGCTTCCAAGGCCATCCCGAAAGAAATGCTGCCCATTGTGGATAAACCGGCTATTCATTACGTTGTTGAAGAAGCCGTTGCGGCTGGCATAACCGATATCCTGATTATAACGGGACGGAATAAAGATTGTATTGCGGATTATTTTGACCGCAATTTGGAATTGGAAACCTTCCTGGAAATTAAGGGGAAAAACGAATTGCTACAGAAAGTCCGGCACCCCGCTGGCCTGGTAAATATTTATTATACCCGGCAGAAGGAACCAAAGGGTCTGGGCCATGCGGTGTCTTTAGCCAGGGAATTTGTGGGACGCGAACCCTTTGCCGTCCTGCTACCCGATGATTTAATTGATACCAAGGTGCCCTGTTTGAAGCAGATGGTTGATATGTATGAAAGGCGGCCCGGCACAACCGTTGCAGTAATGGAAGTTCCCCGTGAAGAAGTAAAAAATTACGGTATTATCAAACCGGTACGCCTGACGGCCAATGTCTTTGTCATTAGGGACCTGGTGGAAAAGCCGGCTGTAAACAAAGCACCGTCAAACCTGGCTATTGTAGGGCGGTACATAATTGAGCCAGAGGTTTTTGCATGCCTTGATAAAGTCGAACCGGGGGCCGGCGGTGAGATACAGTTGACCGATGCCTTGAGAATGCTGTTAGAAAAAGATGAATTGTATGCCTATAAATTTTTCGGGAACCGGTATGATGTTGGCAATATTGCCGGCTTTGTCCGGGCCAACATCCAACTGGGGTTAAATCACCCTGAATTTGGTTCCGTTATTGAAAAAGAAATCATGGGTATTCTGGATAACAGATTAAAGGTAGGCTAAATTAAGTCCAAATTACCGGTTAACGGCTCAGGCCCGGAACGATTGATATGACTGTCTGCGTTGTTTCAATCGTTCCGGGCCTTATCGCCTAGCGGTAATTTGGACTTTATATTATATCTGGACTTGCGCCCTTAGTTTGCCTGTTTGCTTTTCCCTCTGTGGTCCCTCTGTGCTCTCTGCGCCCTCTGTGGTAAAATGTTTTTAAGCCTTATGCATAAATTCAAAAATGAAGGGAGATTTGGGCCATGCAAATTGATCTGGCTAAAATGATTGACCATACCATATTAAAACCAAATATTACTGATGACCGGGTGAGGCAGGTTTGCGACGAAGCTAAAAAATTTGGTTTTGCTTCTGTATGTGTAAACCCGTGTTATCTCCCTATGGTCAGTGAGCTTTTGCGGGGCAGTGGGATAAAAGCATGTACAGTAATTGGTTTCCCGTTGGGAGCCAACACGACCGAAACAAAAATATATGAGGCTGAAAAGGCGGTAGGTCTTGGCGCCAATGAGCTTGATTATGTTTTAAATATCAGTGATGTTTTGAATGGAAGATACACTTCGGTAAGGGAGGAAATGGAACGGTTTGTGGAGCTACGTTCCAGGCATGAAGGGCAAATCGTTATTAAAGTTATCCTGGAAACCTGTTACTTGACTAATGAGCAGATTATCCGGGTTTGTCAACTGGCCCGTCTGACAGGTCTGGATTTTGTAAAAACATCCACAGGTTTTGGTGCTGGAGGCGCAACGGTTGAGCATGTCAGGCTGATGCGGGAAATAGTGGGTCCGGAGTTGGGAGTAAAAGCTTCCGGCGGGATAAAAACTTACGAAGATGCCGCAGCCATGGTCAAAGCCGGGGCCAACCGCATAGGCGCAAGCAATAGCGTGGCTATAGTGTCCAAAACTTAACAATAAGGTAAAAAGTCGAAAAACGTCGATGTAGGGCAGATTTTTGTTGACAAGCCCGCGCAGCCTAAAATATACTTAGATTATACATATACAGTGGGGTGAACCAACATTTTACCAACAAATCACAATAAGGGGGAAGCAAAAGTTGAAGAAAAAACTTGCGACCGTATTATCTTTAATCCTATTGGTTTCTTTCGTTTTTACCGGTTGCAGCGGCAATAAGGCTAGCAGTGGGAATGGCTCCAATGATTCTAGTGTTATCAAAATCGGTGTTCTGGAACCGATGACCGGGGCTAATGCTGCCGGCGGAGCGTTAGAGGTAGAGGGTATCAAACTGGCTAACAAGCTGTATCCCACTGTCTTGGGCAAAAAAGTGGAACTGGTAATTGTAGACAACAAGTCGGACAAAGTAGAGTCTGCCAGCGCTGCTTCCAGGTTGGTGGAAAATGAAAAAGTATCAGCAATCATCGGTAGTTGGGGAAGTTCGTTAAGTATGGCTGCCGGGGACGTAGTAAAGAATGCTCAGGTTCCCGCTGTGGCTGCTACTGCTACCAACCCGCTGGTTACGCAGGGTAATGACTATTACTTCCGGGTTTGTTTTATCGACCCGTTCCAGGGTAAAGTTATGGCTAACTATGCTTATAATAAGCTAAAGGCCAAAAAAGTGGCCATCATTCAGGAGGTTTCCAACGATTACTCCGTGGGCCTGGCTAAATTTTTCACAGATGCCTTCAAGGAACTGACCGGTGACGAAAATGCCATTGTTGCTGTGTCCAATTATAACACAGGGGACCAGGATTTTACCGCTCAACTGACCAATATCAAGGCAAAGAACCCCGATGTAATTTTTGCGCCCGGTAACTTTACCGAGTCTGCCCTGATTATCAAGCAGGCCAGACAATTGGGTATCAAAGCTCCGTTTATCGGTGGCGATACCTGGGAAACTCCAGAGTTTATTGATATTGGTAAGGAAGCGGTAGAAGGCGCTACCTTCTCAACCTTCTTCACTTCCGAAAAACCAATTACCAAGGAATCTGAAAAATTCCTGGCCGAATACAAAAAAGAATATGGGGATAAAGAACCGTCTGCTGCTGCCGCCCTGGGTTACGATGCTTACATCCTGATTCTAGATGCTATTAAGAAGGCAGGGTCACCTGATCCTGTAAAGATCAGGGATGAACTGGCCAAGACAAAAGATTTCCCTGGCGCTGCAGGAGTAATCACCCTGGACGAAAACAGGAACGCAATTAAGGATGCGGTTATCAAAGAAGTCAAAGGCGGTAAATTTACTTACCTCAATGTTGTTGGAGCAAATTAAATAAAGCAAAAAATGATACGCTTCGTTGGGAAGCGTATCTTAATGTTCAGGGAATATATCAACAAAAGTTTCCTTGTGGCTTTGATAAAGACCTTTGTTCTTAATGAATACTTTGAGGTGGTTATTAAATGAGCTTGGGCACATTCTTGCAGCACCTGGCCAACGGAATTTCCCTTGGCAGTTTATATGCTCTGGTAGCAATTGGTTATACAATGGTTTACGGTATCTTAAGGCTAATAAATTTTGCCCATGGCGATATTTTTATGATGGGGACTTATTTTGCCTTTTACGGAATTGCCGTATTTACTCTTCCCTGGTACCTTTCGTTCCTCCTGGCCATTGTCCTGACAGGGATTCTGGGTATGATGCTGGAGGCAGGGGCATACAGGCCCCTGCGGGATGCCCCTAAGATATCAATACTTATATCGGCTATCGGTGCCTCCTTCTTGCTTGAGAACCTGGCCGTGGTGATTTTTGGCGGCAGGCCAAAGGCTTTTCCAACTCCCCGGGTTCTTACTGATGTTGTCCACATAGGAAGCATTTCAATACAAAACCTGACTTTTGTTATCCCTGTTGTCACCATTGGGCTCTTGATTGCTCTTCTGTATTTGGTTCACAACACTAAAGCCGGTATGGCCATGAGGGCTGTGGCAAAGGATTATGAGACCGCAGCCATTATGGGGGTCAACGTGAACAAGGTAATATCTCTTACTTTCTGTATTGGTTCCATGTTGGCTGCTGTCGGCGGTATCATGTGGGGGTTGAAGTTTCCCCAAATTATTCCCCTTTTAGGAGTAATGCCCGGCCTAAAGGCCTTTATTGCAGCGGTTATAGGGGGCATAGGGGACATAAAGGGAGCTGTGATAGGCGGCTTTGTATTAGGAATTGGTGAAATCATGCTGGTAGCTTTTCTTCCCGAACTTACCGGGTACAGGGATGCCTTTGCCTTTGTTTTGCTTATTCTAATACTTCTGTTCAGGCCTACCGGTATTCTGGGCGAAAAAATAGCGGAGAAGGTGTAGAACTTTGAAAAAGCGGGATTTGATATTGACCCTTGTATCGTTAATATTGTTATTTGTCTTTGTTTATTTTGCTGATGCTTACCTCGACTCCTATAAAGTTCGTATCCTGAATCTCTGTGCCATTTATGTCATTCTTGCCCTGAGCATGAACTTGGTTAACGGGTTTACCGGCTTGTTTTCTCTGGGTCACGCCGGCTTCATGGCTGTGGGTGCATATACTACTGCCCTTTTGACTATGCCGCCATTGGTAAAAGCGCAGAATTTTTTTATGGCGCCTTTAATTAAGCCTTTGGATTCCATTACCTTGCCGTTTTTACCGGCGCTTTTAATTGCCGGCGTTTTATCGGCACTGGTCGGTTTTTTAATTGGCGCTCCGGCGCTGAGGCTGAAAGGGGATTATTTGGCTATAGCTACGCTTGGATTTGCTGAAATAATCAGGGTTATATTTACCAATACCCAAAGCCTCACTAACGGTGCGTTGGGCTTAAAAGGCATTCCGGTAACCACTAACCTTTGGTGGAGTTTCGGTATTGCCGTTATCACCGTTATCCTTATCGGCTCCCTGATTAACAGCAGTTTCGGAAGAGCGTTGAAAGCCATCAGAGAAGATGAAATTGCCGCGGAAAGTATGGGTATTAACATCTTCAGGCATAAAGTTTTATCTTTTACCATAGGAGCTTTCTTTGCCGGCATTGGCGGCGGTTTGTTAGGCAATTTGCTGGGAACGGTTGACCCGCTGATGTTCAGGTTTTTTCTCACCTTTAACATACTCCTGATTATCATTCTTGGAGGTATGGGCAGTATAACCGGTAGCATAATTTCCGCTTTTATTATTACCATTGCCGGTGAAGCTTTGCGGTTTCTCGATGAATCGATTACTATAGGCAGCCTTTACGTCCCGGGAATTCCTGGTCTACGGATGGTAGTTTTTTCAGCCCTGTTAATGGTCGTAGTGTTGTTCTTCCGGCAGGGAATTATGGGCACCAATGAGTTTACCTGGGATAAACTTTTCGACAGGCTGCAAAAGAAACCGGCGGCCGGGGGAGGGAGCAATTAGATGGAAGTGCTGCGGACAGAACATGCGACTATGCAGTTTGGCGGTTTGACGGCCGTGAATGATTTCAACCTGTGCCTGAACCAGGGTGAAATAGTTGCTCTCATTGGCCCCAACGGCGCCGGAAAAACAACTGCCTTCAACATGATTACGGGTGTCTATAAACCCACGCAGGGCGCAATATTTTTTAAAGATGAAAACATTACAGGTATGCGGCCCGACCAGATAACAAAATTGGGCATTGCCCGGACTTTTCAGAACATAAGACTTTTTAAAGATCTGAGTGTAATGGATAATGTCCTTATAGCCAATCACCTGCATATCAGGTCGAACTTTCTAGAGGCTGTTTTTAGATTTCCGCGGTATAGACGGGAAGAGAAAGAAATGCGGAAAAAATCTATTGCCTTACTGGAAAAGACCGGACTTGTAAATGTGCAAAATGAAAAAGCCAGTTCCCTTCCTTACGGCATGCAAAGAAAGCTGGAGATAGCGCGGGCTCTGGCCACTGATCCGGAGATACTTTTGTTGGATGAACCGGCGGCCGGTATGAACCCAAGGGAAACTGAGGATTTAACCCATTTCATCAGGGAAATTCAGAAGGAATTTGGCTTAACCATATTTATGATTGAGCATCACATGGAAGTAGTGATGGGAATTTCGGACCGCATTTACGTTTTAGATTATGGTGTTACCATAGCTGAGGGGGCGCCAAGTGAAATTCAGAATAACCGGAAAGTTATAGAAGCATACCTGGGGGTGGCTGAGAATGCTTAAAATAGAGAACCTGGTTGTTGCGTACGGTGGAATTGAAGCATTAAAAGGAGTCACCCTGGAGGTTGAGGAAGGCAGAATTGTTACCCTGGTAGGGGCTAATGGCGCCGGAAAAAGCACGCTGCTCAGGACTATAATAGGGCATGTAAAACCGAAGAGCGGAACTATTACCTATAACGGAGTAGACCTTCTTGCTAAGAAACCCTATGAAATGGTTAATTACGGCATAACGTTGGTGCCGGAAGGACGGCGGGTATTTCCGAACCTGTCTGTTTTGGAAAACTTAAAGTTGGGCGCTTACTCAAGAAAAGATCACAGGGAAATTGAAAAAGACCTGGATTGGATATATAGTCTGTTCCCCAGGCTTAAGGAACGACTGTGGCAGTCAGCCGGCACTTTGTCCGGTGGGGAACAGCAAATGTTAGCTGTGGGGCGGGCCCTTATGTCCCGGCCCAAGGTCCTGATGATGGACGAACCGTCCTTAGGGCTTGCGCCTCTGGTGGTTAAAGACATCTTTAACATAATCAGGGAAATTCACAGGCAGGGAGTTACCATTTTGTTAATTGAACAAAATGCCAACGCGGCCCTGCATATTGCAGACGTCGGATATGTTATTGAGACGGGACGAATAACCATGCAAGGAACGGGTAAAGAACTGCTGGCCAATGACGAGATTAAGAAAGCTTATCTGGGCCAGAGCGTGAAAAAGTGATAATTTGCTGTTATTCATTTTCTTTGTTTATTTTTAGGCGTTTTTGGAATGTATTGTAATTTTCTATTATTTCCGGCCTGGTTTTTAGAAAGTTAACAAAAGTAGCCAGGTGTTCCAATGTCTGTGAGCTAACAGTGTGTTCAATCTTTTCGGTTTCTTCAAGGACGCCCTTTTTTAGGCCCAGCAGCCTTAGAAAATTTTCTATCGTCTTGTGGCGTTCCAATAACGTATTGCCGATTTGCTGCCCTTGTTTGGTAGGGGTAATGATACCGTATTTTTCGTAATTTATCAGTCCTATGTCGGCCAGTTTTTGTACCATCTTGGTAGCGGAAGGGGGCTGGACGTTAAGGGCCGTTGCCAAGGCGTTAACCCGTGTATATCCTTTGTCCCGGGACAGTCGGCAGATCATCTCCAGGTAGTCTTCCATGGAAGCCGTTAATTGGGAGTCTGCCTGTTTCATATACTCCCGGAAGGTATAAAACTCGTTGTCCAACTAAACCACCTACTTAAAGAATAAAAGGTTTTTACCATTATATGCAGTGGAGTGGAAAATAGCAGTCATCCCAAAAAGCTCCTTTAACAGGAAGGAGCTTTTTTTTATATGTTGCCGGAGAAAGTAAGGTAAAGCAGGATGACGTTAAGGACTACAATTATGGCCGTTATAATCCACCCGACAATATTGGTCAGCGGTTTATTGACCAAAGCGCCCATAATATCCCGGCGACTTGTCATCAACATGAGGGGTATGATTGCGGCCGGTAAGGCAAAGCTTAATATAACCTGACTGATCACCAGCGCTTTCATGGGGTTAATACCCAGTCCGATAATAACCATGGCCGGGAACATAGTTATAAACCGGCGAATAAACAGTGGTATACGCAGCCCGACAAAGCCGTTCATAATAGTCTGGCCGGCCAGAGTTCCTACTGCCGATGATGAAAGGCCTGACGCCAACAGGGCAATGCCAAAAGCTCCCGCGGATAACGACCCAAGCAATGGCGCCAGTGACCGGTGAGCTTGCTGAATCGTGACCACTTGTATGCCCTTGGTATGAAAAACGGCGGCAGAGACTACCACCATAGCCGCATTCACAAGAAAAACGATATTCATGGCCAGCATGATGTCGGTGCATTCCAATCTGAAGTGCTCAAGCTTTTGCTCGTCAGTATCGGGGGTTCTGCGGCACTGGACCAGTTGGGAATGGAGATAAATAACATGCGGCATTACCGTTGCGCCCAGCATACCTGTGGCTACCAGCACTGCCTCACTGTTCGGCAGTGAAGGCAAAATCATATGTACTCCTACGGCCGGCCAATTAGGTTTGGCCAAAAAAAGTTCTATGCCGTAAGCAGTGCAGATAACTGCTACAAGGCTTGCAATAACAGCTTCAATTACCCGCTGGCCGTATTTTTCAAGACTTGTGATAATAAAGGTAAATACACCGGTCAGCATGCCCGCATACACGAGAGGTATTTTAAGTAACAGAAATAATCCCAAAGCTCCACCCAGGAATTCCGCTAAATCGGTGGCCATCGCCGCCAATTCTGCAACTACCCAGAGAAACCAGTTAGTTTTCCTGGAAAATACCCGGGCACACATTGCAGGAAGGTTTTTTCCTGTAGCGATCCCTAATTTTGCCGAGATGGTTTGCAGGAAGATAGCCATAAGGTTGCTCCAAAGGATGACCCATAAAAGGTTGTAATTAAATTTGGAGCCACCGCTTATATTAGTGGCAAAGTTTCCCGGGTCGATATAAGCAACACTGACGACAAAAGCCGGTCCCAGGAACTTAAGCAGTTGTTTAATGCGGTTGATAATTTGATAAGACTCATGAGGCGTGGTATGTTCTGTCAGTTGACCTGAACGGGAAGTCAGGTCATGTGTAACCGCCGTTTCTACGTTTGCTTGCCCGGACGACAATAATTTTACACCCCCTTTGGGCTTGCAGGCAGTATTCAGGTTTTAATTTTTAGCTGCCCCTAAGTTTTTTAACTAATCTAAACTATGATGCGTAAGGGTAAATGGTTACACCCGGGTCAAATTTCCGGACCGAAGAGGATTTACGCAGTAAAAAATATAATTTATAGTGGAACATTTTTCCGTTAATTACGTCATAAATTAGGGAAGAATTTGAAAGGGGGATTGTGATGAAAAGGAGTTTAGCGTTTAGTATGATGCTTGTAATGTTGGTGACCTTATTGTTTCCTCTGCAGGCGGAAGCGGCCTACGACAAGGAACTGGAACAGGCAATCAGTACTGCCAAATCTGTTTTTAATATTGCCAAGGGATATGATACCTTCAATTACAACATTAACAAGCAAAATGACAGGACTGTGTTTAACCTGCACTGGAGCGACAGTAAAAACAGGTTGGGCGAGGTCAACGTAACTATTGATTCCAACGGAAAAATTACCAATTACTATTCCTTTAAGCCTTTCATGGGAAGAAACAGGCAAAAACTGCCCAAGATCAGTAAGAGCAATGCTTTGCGGATTGCCGGTGACTTTATCCGCAAGGTGGCTCCTTTTGCGGGGAACAAGGTCATATATGTGGATAATAATGAGCCCATGAACATTAACGAAGGAAGTTACCGGTTTTTGTACCAGAGGGTGGAAAACGGCGTGCCTTTTCCCGAAGATAATATAAATATTCAAGTGGACGGCATGACGGGGGAAATACAGAATTACTATTGTAACTGGCATGACGATTTGGCGTTCCCGGATGCCGGGGACGTTATACCTTTACAAAAAGCCCAGGAGGAGTTTGCCAACAGGCTGGGTTTGAAATTGGTTTATAAGTTAACTTTTGGCCCCGGGGAAAGAAAACCTTACCTGGTGTATACCACTGTATATAACGACCGGTTTATTGACGCCAAAACAGGCGGCTTGATAATGGGGAATAACTACTTTAACTATTATCGGGGCATGGAAAAAGAAAAAATGGTCGGAGGGATGGCCAGCTACGCGGAGGGGAAACCTGTATCCCTTACCCCTCAGGAACAGGAAGCTGTGAAAAATGCTGCCAACCTGATGGACCAGAGTAAAGCCGAGGAGACGGCAAGAAGGCTTTTACAGATTGATGGTTCGTTCAAGCTGAATCACATCAGCCTGTACAATGATTGGCAGAATAGAGAAGAATACATATGGACTATGGATTTTGGTAGAGAGGCCAATGGAGCCGGACAATACACGGGCATCAGTGTTTCTGTTGATGCTAAAACCGGTGATATAACCCAGTTTTATAAGTTTTCACCTGAGACAGATAAGCCTGTGAGGTACACCGGAGAACAGGCGCTTAAAATTGCGGAAGATTTCATTAAGTCCATGCAGCCGGCAAAGGCGAAAGGAGTTGAACGGACTACCTGGGGTGAACCTTTTGTTGAGCCGGTAAGTGGAAGTGAACCGCCGAGGCAGTATGATTTTTCCTTCACCAGGAAGGTACAGGAGGCATTTTTTATCGGAAACGGTTTTAACGTGACGGTAGATGTCACCACGGGAGAAGTGATCAATTACAGCTTTAACTGGTATAAAAAAGAACTTTCCGTTGGTGAAGATGTACTTTCTGCCGAAAAGGCCCATGAGCTCCTGTTCAACAGCGTCGGCCTTCAACTGCAGTACATTTCTGTTTACTCACCGGAGAATAGAGAAAAACTGTGGCCCACGCCTATTGAAAACAGAAAGCCGGACATCAAACTTGTATATGCTCTCAAACCCGGTAAACCGGTAAATATTGATGCGTATACAGGGAAACTGCTTAATTACGACGGCCAGCCCTATACCGGGGACAAAATAGCACAGTACACCGATATTAAGGGACATTGGGCTGAAAACCAGATTAAGGTCCTGGCCGAATACGGAATTTCTTTACCGGGTAATCAATTAAAGCCGGAGCAAAGGATAAAACAAAGGGAGTTTCTCTATCTTCTGCTGAAAGCGACAAACCCGTACCTGTCTGTGGATCTTAATGACTCCAAAAACGATGATAATCTTTATAATGCGCTTATTAGCGGAGGAATTGTAAAAGACGGTGAAAGACTGCCTGATTCCTTTGTGACCAGACAGGATGCTGTGAAATTCGTTGTACGGGCCCTGAATTTTGACAGGGTGGCTGAGGTGAAGAAAAAAATATTTGCCTTGCCTTTTAAAGATGCGCAGCAAATAAAACCTGAACTGTACGGTTACATGGCAGTTGCTTACGGGCTTGATATAATTGGCGGGAACGGCGGGAATTGTTATCCTACGGCTGCCTTGACCCGGGCCCAGGCATTTAGCCTGGTTTATAATTACCTCAATGTGAATTAATAATCTCTATCTCAAATATGAATTACGGAGTTTTCCGGCGAATAAACAATAGGGAACGGTTGCGGCCGTTCCCTGCTTGTTGTTTGTCCATTCTGTTCATATTTGTCTGAAAGACAAAAATGCTGTCAGAAATAAAGGGAACTGGTTTATTTGTATCGAATAATATGCTTAATAATTGAGTTTGCTGTTCCATTTAAAGGCAATTATACCATAGCTTGTGAAAAAAAGGCCTAAATGTTGGTCAGCACCAATATAATATAAAAAAAGTATTTTGCGGGCAAGGTTGGGCTTATTCGATAAACTTGTACAATTTTCAGATAATTTCGAGCTTTACCTTTTATTAAATTTTTAATATAATTTATATTAGATTGCTGCATTGTCCATGTGTCAAAATAGCTGTTAACAAAGACTTACACAGGTCATTGCATGTTTTTCTCACAACTTTTCATTCCACATAGCTTTTTATCTCCGGTTTGTGATAGATCATCTTACTATTGGCCTGAATACCACCCATGCTGTTTTTGCCCCTCGGCAGGCTACCCGGTATATTCAAAAGTGTCTATATAAAAATTTCAAAGGAGTTGGTATACAAATGCAAAACCGTTTTAAGGAGTCCTTGTTGGACAAAAATACCATGTCCGTGACCTGGGAATTGGTACCGGGCAGGGGGGCCAGGGAGAAATCCCAGGAGGAAGCCATCGCGGCTGCTGAACAAGCTGCCAAAGGCGGACGGATTCATGCTCTTACCCTTACTGATAACCCCGGTGGAAACCCGGCTATTTTGGCTGACGCCCTGGCGAAAGAAGTTTTGGCCAAAGGTATTGAGCCGCTTGTCCATTTTACCTGTAAAGATAAAAACCGGAACCAAATCGAGAGCCAATTATATGCTTTGGACCGTGCCGGTATACGTAACTTGTTGGTTATGACCGGTGATTATACCGTTACCGGATATAAAGGTAGACCGAAACCGGTATTTGACTTGGACCCCATTCATGTTCTTGGTTTAATCGGTGAAATGAACAAAGGCTTGGAATATCAGGGTTTCAAGGGCACAATAAAGCATCAACCCAGTGATTTCTTTGCCGGCGCTGCCGCATCCCAGTTCAAGGCCACCGAAGCAGAGCAAATGCTCCAATATTATAAGCTGAAAAAGAAGATTGAAGCAGGAGCCCAGTTTATTGTTACTCAGTTGGGCTATGATGCCCGGAAGTTCCATGAAATAATTCAGTTTATCAGGCTGAACGGCTGGGATATTCCTGTAGTGGGCAATATTTACATCTTACCTCTCGGTACTGCTAAAGTGATGAATAAGAACAGGATACCGGGTTGTGTTGTAACGGATAAGTTGGTGGCAGACCTCGAAAGAGAAGCTCAGGCGCCCGATAAAGGCAAAGAGGCAAGGCTCCTGCGCGCGGCCAAGATGTATGCCTTTATGAAAGGTATGGGTTACAACGGCGTCCACATCGGCGGCCACGGTATGAAATATGAGGATGTGGAATTCATTATTGACAAGGGTGAAGAACTCAGCAAGAACTGGATGGACTTTATACATGAGTTTGATTATCCGCAACCCAACGGGTTTTATTACTACGAAAAGGACGAGAAAACCGGCTTAAATACTACCACACCCACTAACAGGAAGGGGCGTCCCCTCGATGCACCGGTGGAATTTACTTACCGCTTATCCAAGTTCATGCATAATCTTATGCTTGAGCCGGGCACACCGCTCTGGGGACCGATGACTGCTGTAGCCAAAGCTGTGGACGGTACTTCTATGGAGAAGAAATATCATAAATTTGAGCACATGATTAAAGTAGGGCTGTTTGACTGCAAAGACTGCGGTGACTGTGCTTTAATGGACGTAGCATATGTCTGCCCCATGTCTCAGTGTCCCAAGAACCAGCGGAACGGCGCCTGCGGCGGAAGTTTTGAAGGCTGGTGTGAAGTATACCCCGGTAAGAAGAAGTGTGCTTGGGTAAGGGCTTACTCCAGGCTGAAAAATTCCGGGAAAGAAGAGCAGTTAAGCAAAGAAATTATTCCGCCGGCTAACTGGGATTTCCACCAGACTTCTTCCTGGTTGAACTTCTACCTTGGCCGGGATCATACCGCCAAGAAGTTTGGTATCGAGCCCTATGTTAAGAAGAAGTAAAACACGATGATACTGCAATTATTTATAAAGATAAATGTGATAACTCGAGCGGAGAAGCCAAGACAGGCGTCTCCGTCTTTATTTTTGACCGCTCTTTTTAGGACAAATTTGTAGGTGTTATTGCAGTATAACCATAGTATAAACGTAACTATGTTCTTTATGGATAAAAGAAACGTTGATGTGGCTATAAAAAATATAAATGGCGTAAAAATAAGGAAAATGTCGTTTTGTGTAGTATTAATTAATTTAAATATTGCAGAGAGACAGGGGAAGAATTGTTGTGCATAAATTTTTTACGTGGAATAACCTGGACCAATTGTATAATATGATTCCCAGCGCCATATTTACCGTAAATACTAACCGGATTATTACCAGTATAAATGATAAGGCGGCAAACTTATTTGGGTATTCGGCGGAAGAAATAGTGGGAAGGAGTTGCACGGAATTTTGCTATGGCCCTTGTTGTTCGCATTGCAGATTATTTGATGACAGCGTACCGAAACCTGCCTCAGGCGAGGGGATTATAAAGACCAGGAGCGGCTTGGTGCGCATAATTTTGAAAAATATAGACCTGCTCCGGGATAATGACGGAGCAATTATTGGCGGTATAGAAACCTTCGAGGATATTACTGAACGCAAGAAGACGGAAGAGGCTCTGGCAGAGAGCGAGGAAAGATACAGAACCCTTTTTGAACGGACGGCCAGTCCTATCCTGGTTACCGATACAAAGGGAAATTATATTGACTGCAATGAGGCAGCCTGTCAGTTTTTGGAAATCAGCCGGGCAGAACTGCTGACTCTTAACGTGCGGGACCTTTTGCCCAAAGGGTGGGAAAAAAGGCCCCAAGCCCACAAGATATTATGGAAAACAGAAGGTGTTATCGAAGCCGAGTATTTGATAAAGAACAGAATCAAGATTATGGAGCTCACGGTTACTCCTGCTATCTGGCAAGGGAAAGCAGTGGTTTTTGGCGTGGGTAAAGACATAACGGAACGCAAACAGGCCGAAGAGAAGATGCGGCGTATGGCATATTATGACAGTCTTACAGGACTGCCCAACAGGGCTTTTTTCAAAGAAAAATTAACGGCAGCTATTATAAAGTCCCGCAGTAAGAAGCAGAAACTGGCTATATTGTTTTTAGACCTGGACCGTTTTAAAACCGTTAATGATATAATGGGCCATGATGTAGGCGACCAACTGTTGAAGGATGTTGCCAAAAGGCTTAAAAAACGGGTCGGTAAAGGCAGGGTAGTGGCCCGGTTATCCGGTGACGAATTCATTATTTTACTACCCAATGTGGGCCGTATAGAAGATGTTCGGAAATTTGCGGAAGACGTTTGTGAAAACCTAAGAAAACCCTTTACTATAGCCGGTCGCAATTTTCATGTTACCACAAGTATTGGCATAACGGTTTTCCCGGATAACGGAGAAGATACCAAGACTTTGCTGAAAAATGCCGACATAGCAATGTATAAGGCCAAGGAACAAGGCGGCAACAGTTATGAAGTTTATACCTTTGCCATGAATGAAATGGCCATGGCAAAACTGGAGCTGGAAAACAGCCTACGGGCGGCTTTGGAAAGGCACGAGTTTACCCTTTTTTACCAGCCCCAGGTCCACGGTATGACCGGTGAAATTGTTGGCATGGAAGCCCTTATCCGCTGGAAGCACCCCGAAAAAGGCTTGATATCACCGGCGGAATTTATACCTGTTGCTGAGGAAACGGGTTTAATTGTGCCTATAGGCGAGTGGGTTCTCTATACTGCCTGTATGCAAAATAAATACTGGCAGCAGAAAGGGTATGCCCCCATTAGAGTGGCCGTTAACCTTTCCGCACGCCAGTTTCAGCAAAGGAATCTGGTATCAATGATTGCCCGGGTATTAAAGCAAACCGGCTTGGACCCTAATTACCTTGAGTTGGAAATTACTGAGAGCGTTGCTATGCAAAACCTTGAAAATACCATAAAATTGGTGAAACAGTTAAAAGACCTGGGAGTGCATATATCTATAGATGACTTTGGTACGGGTTATGCTTCCCTTAGTTATCTAAAGCTTTTTCCGCCTATTGATACCCTGAAAATTGACAGGTCATTTGTCAGGGATATTTCTCAAAATCCCCGGAATGCTTCCGATGCTTTGGTGGCAACCATGATTGTCCTCGCCAAGAACCTGAAACTGAAAGTGGTTGCGGAAGGAGTGGAAAACGAGAAACAATTAAAATTCCTGCTGGAACGGCAGTGTGATGAATTTCAGGGTTTTTTCTTCGGTAAACCGGTGCCTGCCAAGGAGTTCGAACAATTTTTGACCAGGCAGCCGTTTAAGATGGAGTTTATTGACGACCGGGCCGGTGAGTTCTAATTACCAAATCCGGCCAGGAATGTTGCATAATCAAGAGGATATTCGTAAGAAAAATGTAAGCGGAAACCAATCAAATTTCAGGTTAAGAAACTAGATTTTAAGACAACCTAAGTTAATAAAGTTCTTTTCTTTAAGGAGCAGTATCTATGGGAGCGAAAAAGCATATAAAATGGTTTATTGCCATCACGACCATTATATTAGGTCTGGGTGCTTATTTTAACAGATTTATTATAGCTGATTGGTTTACCCCGTTGCAGAAAACCAACAAACAGCCTGTTAGCATGGGTGAACGTATACTTATTATCGCACCTCACCCTGATGACGAAACCCTTGGTGGAGCATGGGTGATAGAACAAGCTCTGCGGGAAGGGAAAAAAATAAAAATAATCGTTATGACCTGTGGCGATGGATACAAGGTTGCCGTAGAAAAAAATTTCGGAGTATCCGAACCTAAGCCTGCCGACTTCAGAAAACTTGGCAGAATAAGGCATTTGGAATCTTTAAAAGCCACCGGGGTTTTGGGCGTGAAACAGGAAGATGTAATCTTTTTCGGATATCCTGACGGTGGTATTAACGGCCTTTGGGAATATAACTGGGATTATACCAATCTTCACAAGGGTCTTAATGGCTTCCGGCATTCTCCTTATAGCTTTAGTTATGAGAAGGGAGCCCCATATTGCGGGGCGAACGTCGTCAAGAATTTAACCAGTATTATTAATGAATTTAAACCAACAGATATTCTTTATCCGGATCCATACGACCAGCATCACGACCACTGGGCCACTAATGCATTTGTCAAATATGTTTTGGCCAAAAATAATTTTAGGACTCAGGAGTGGACTTATTTGGTCCATCGCGGTGATTATCCATGGCCATGGGAATATGCTCCCAATAAACAATTGCATCCTCCTTATGTATTAAAAAACCTGGATACCCGGTGGCATTATCTGGCCTTAACTTCAAAAGAACAACATCTGAAATCAGAAGCGGTGAAGAAATATGTTACCCAGACAAAAGTAATGGACCCGTTTCTTGAGGCGTTTATCCGGAAAAATGACCTGATTGGGTCTTATCCTCAACACTACCTGCCTTTTATAAAGGGAGGGGTGGACAACGGAAACTTTGATAAACTTTTTGAAACGTATTTTTCCGAGCCTTCGGCAGATACTATTTTGACAGAGTTGGAAGGTGGCGGGGATATTGTTCGATTAAGCGCTGCTCAAGGCAATAATGAATTTTATGTCGGATTGCAAACAAGAAAGCCTTTGCGCAAAGATATCAGGTATAATCTCCGGATACGCCTTTTCCGGCGTAATAATGATGTGAAAAGAATGGACTTGAGTATATATGATTTTAGAATTACCGCCCTGCGTTTAGCAAAAAACAGCCTTGCATTGCCTACTACAACAAGCGTCAAAGTTAAGGGTAACCGTTTAATCGTAAGCCTACCGCATGATTTTTTGGATGGGGTTGACCAGGTATTTTTCAGTGGAGACACCATACTGAAGCATAAACGAATCGATAAAGCTGCCTGGCGAGTAATCACGGTCAAAAAGAAATAAGAGGTTATATTATGCGCTTATGGTATAAAAAAACCAATTTCAATAAATAATAGATTACGAAAATTAACTAGGAGGTGTATTTTTTTATGATGAACCAAATTCAAAGTAACCTGAATCAAATTGCCCAGATCTGCAACCAGTTGAGCCAAGCCGAACGCAATACTGCGCAACAACTACAGCATGCGGCTCAACTTTGCCAACAGGTTACTGCCCAGATGAGTCAAATGATGAGCGCTTCAGGAGGTGTTCAATTTACCGGTCCTGGTCAATTTGGTACTGCAATGGGCCCGTCCATGACAGGTATGGGCGAAACCATGGGCAGCAGTTGGTCAAACCGTCCTGTTAACACTAATATCAGCCCAAGTATTACTTCCGGTATTTACGGCGCTTCCGGCGATTACGTAGCAACCGGTACTTCAGCTTTTAACACTAATAACGATCTTAACCGCTAGTAAGGCAAAGGGGGCTGTCGAAAAGGCAGCCCCAAAGCGTTGAAGTGCAGGGATAGGTTAAATACCTATCCCTCAGTTTGTAGACAAAATTACCACGATTAAGGGGAGCTTAAATAATTTTTCCGCTCCGATATTTTTAGGCCGGGCTATAGGAGGGGTGGGTGGGGTAGCCCAGTCACCCCACCCACCCCTCCATAAAAACCGGCAGATTAAATTAGTCTCCGGAAAATATTAATATTTAAGATCCCTAAATTTATCCGTGAGACCAAAAGGAAATCAGCAGATGGAGTAGAATAAAAGACTAATACATGAAAGGAGGGAAGGGATTGAAAAAAGTTACCGCATTATTATTGGGTTTGGTACTTTTATTTGCAGCGGGCTGTAGCGGTTCGAAAGTAACCGCAACTCCTGATTCTGCAGAGGGAGTACTGAAGGCTTATGTGCAGGCCTTGCAAAATAAAGAATATGAACAGGCTTACAGTTACCTAAAGACCAGTAAGTCCAAGGAACAATACGTACAGGAAAAGAAATCCGGTTCCATGAAGTTTAAGGACTTTGAAGTCAAAGATGTAAAAACGGAAGGTGATAAAGGCACCGGTTCCGTAGTCTTTAAAACCGGTAATGCCCAAATGCCCGAAGTAACTTTATACGCGGAACTGGTTAAAGAAGGTAACAAATGGTTTATCTCTAATCTCGGTATGGGTGGCAGTATGGGAGGTATGGGTGCGCCAGCCGGTATGCCGACCGGGGGAATGCCGCCTGCCACGGGCGGCACAGGAGGTGCTGCTTCTCCAGGAACTGCTAACCCGCACGGCCCGGGCGGTTCTATTCCGCTGGATAACAATAGCAAATAAGATAGCTTGACAAAGCCGCAGAAATATATATAATATATAAATGTCACCAGATATAAAAAGTGGGGATATAGCTCAGTTGGGAGAGCGCTTGAATGGCATTCAAGAGGTCAGGGGTTCGAACCCCCTTATCTCCACCAAAAAAGAAACCTTGAAAGCCCTGTGATATCAAGTATCGCAGGGTTTTTTGTTTTTGTTGCGGATGACATTAAAAATCGTTAAAAATCGTTGAAAATTGGGGCGATAACTCACACGTAACTCACAAATTAATACGTAAAAAAGAGAGGTAATAAGTACTTCTCAAATTTAATTTATAGCCCTTTTCAGTGCGTCTATAGGAAGATAAACAAATTATGCACGGCATGCCTAATGCACACAGCAGAGCAGCAAGCAAAATTAATCGACGACCACATGGTATGATTTATTATTGAAGAGAAGTTTGACTGGTAATTAAAACCCTGTCCGGGTTATGGCCGGACAGGGTTTATTAGTAAAACTAACGGCCACAGAACCTGAGCATATTGTGGTCAAATAAGCCGAGCAGCGACACTTCCTTACCTAATTTTCCCCAACCTGTAAATGACCAAGATGCTCAAGTAAGTTAATAAAAAAGTGTCAACAATTATAGATATTTCATAAGATGTAATATACCACAACCAAGTGGTAAATTAACATAAGGAGTGATTATTTTGGCTGGAAGTGTTTTGAGAGATTTTGTACAGATAATTGGGATTACCGATCCGACGGAGTTTCCTGTTATTGGTCCATTGAACCCGCATAATCAAGCAGCTATACAGGAAAGTTTAACTATTCCTGCCGCGAAACCGGATATTGAACAGATTAATACTTTATTAGTGGAAGCACAAGTGACTGATAGTAGGACAATATTAACTCCAACAGGGATTAAAATTGTTGTAGAAGGATTATTAAAACAAAAGATAATTTATACTGCACTAGTTCCAGAACAATCTGTTCATTCAGCTTATTATGAAAAACCGTTTTGTACGTATATTGATGTTCCGTTAATTATTCCAGCAGGAGGAACAGTTGAAACTTTATTGGCTTCTTTAGGTTTATCTCTAACAGATTTATTAGCTGGCCCAGTTAATGTGATTATCGAAGATGTTGAAGTAAATTTGCTGGACCCAAGGACAGTTGACAAGTGTGTAGTCCTGTTTGTATACACCACTTTGGTTGCCGCATTGGGTCCAGTATTGGCACCTTAGTTATTCTTCTTCCTCTTCTTCCTCTTCTTCTTCGTCTCCGGTATACTCGATGATTGCGCATAATACTTTACATTCAAAAAGACTACGAAGGTCGTGGTGGATTATGTTTATATCTTCTATCACGACTTTCGTAGTTATATTTTCTAGCTCAAAATTTCCTTCAATAATTTCACAGAAATAACTACTTGATTCAAAACTGTGTACTGATTGTTTTGGTGTAGCAGCTGTGTAAATAAAGCGTTGAGATACTTTTCCTTCAATTATATATTTTTTATTGTAGGGAGTTTCTATTTGCCTGGTATTAATTATTTTAGCACTTGATATTACTTTAATAATTGATTCAATATCAGGCTTTGCATCCGGCACAACAATTTTTTTTAAGAGAGTAAATTGTTTGAAGTGTAATGGCTTCGGAGGGTATTCCTGTGGAGAAACGATTCCAATATAATTAATTAAATTTCGCAAAACGTACATGGTATTCACAATCCTTTAATTAAAGATTAGTAATAGGTATGCAGTCTTAGTACAAAATATTAATGGAATATAATGGCATGATTTGTATTTATATTAGTGGTTTTGGGACTGTTGCCGTTTTTATTTTTAGAGTAAGGGGTTTTTTATTTCGCCCAGAGCGGAGGAATTATTTAACCTCCCCTTTTCCTACCATGTAACTTTCACAATAGCCCGATAAAAAACCATTATTTTATAGCTGGCGGTAATAAAAATAATTTATTGGACTTATAAGAGTTTATTGTAATAAAATATATCCCGGAAATATTGGCCAAGGATAATCCTAATCTTCAGTCAAAAGGAGATGAATGACGGAAATGTTTCAGGTTAAGGAAACCGGCTGGAGCAGGTTTTACCGGCGCGCCTTCCGGGACCACTGGCACCCGATGACTGCTGTTTTGGTACTGGGCGTCCTGAGCGCCCTATATTTCGGCCTCCTACAGACGGTTTGGGCCGTGACCGGCGAATTTACCCGCTGGGGTGGTCATATCCTACAGTTGCTGGGCTATGATACGGCTAATATGAGTTATTTTAAAATTATTAAATTGAAGGGGCTACCGTGGGACCGGGTGGATGGCTGGGTGGTTTTTGGTATGTTCGGTGGGGCTCTTATTGCCGCTCTTTTGGCCGGTAATTTCAAGCTCCGGGTGCCGGTGCAGCGGCGCCGGCTGGTGCAGGGCCTGCTGGGCGGAATAATTGCCGGCTTTGGTACAAGGCTGGCCATGGGCTGCAACCTGGCAGCCATGTTTACGGGAATTCCGCAGTTTACCCTGCATGCGTGGCTTTTTACATTAGCTACCATTGCCGGGACCTATTTCGGCCTCAAAGTAAGCCTGATGCCTTTTTTCTTAGGTAAACCTGTAATCCTGCCCGGTCGCCGGGTAGTGGCGGCAGAAACGGTAAAGAGCCGGCAGCCTGTCATCGGCTGGTTCCTGGCTGCTGTGGCCCTGGGCTGGGCGGTACTTGCCTGGCAGGCCGGTAATGGCAAGCTGGCCCTGGCCGGGCTGTTCGGGTTAGCCTTTGGAGCGGTAATCGAGCGTGGACAGGTCTGCTTTACCTCTGCTTTCCGCGACCTCTGGCTGGTGGGCCGGGCTACGGTAACCAAGGCAATTGTCGTGGGTATGGCGGTGCAGTCCCTGGGTACATTATATTTCATTATGCAGGGAGTACCGGCCAAGGTGATGTGGGCCGGAGCAGGGGCTGTTATCGGCGGGTTGCTCTTCGGTTTTGGTATCGTTATTGCCGGTGGGTGCGAGACCGGCTGGATGTACCGGGCTATGGAAGGCCAGGTGAATTTCTGGGTCGTTGGCCTGGGCAATATCATCGGCGCCACTATCCTGGCGGTGGCCTGGGACAAGGGCCTTTATACTTTCCTGGTAGCTCCGTATCCCAAAGTGGATCTGATTAAAATCCTTGGCCCCTGGGGGGCATTGGCAGCAACTTTTGTTTTCCTGGGGCTCATCTACACCTGGGCCCGCTGGCGGGAGAAACGCCACAAGTACGCGCTGGAACTGCGCCTGCCGGTAGAAGTCAACACCACTGCGGTTTCGGATAATCAATAGGGGAGGGGAATGATTTGGCCGGAGAGGCATTATCGGTTGATCTGGTACTTGATTTGCGGGGAGAGCCATGCCCGTACCCGCTGATTTACAGCTTGGAGACCCTTGGTAAAATGCAGCCGGGTCAGACCCTGGAAGTGCTGGCTGACTGCCCGCAATCCTTCCGCACAGTGCCGGAAGAAGCGGTAAAACACGGTTATATTGTACTGCGGGAGCCTTTGCGGGAAGGTCCGACCATCAGGTTTTTCCTCAAGGTGCCGGAGAAGAAGTAAAGCGAGTAGGCCCATGAATTAATCATGGGCCTACTCGCTTTGTATAGCTTGTATGCCGGATACTATTTTACGTAATTAATCACATCTTTGTTTCTGGGTGGTGCGGCCGGATTTTCACCGGCTTTGTAGCCAAGCGCTATTGTGCAAATATGATTATACCCTTCCGGAATTCCCAATTCCTTTTTGAATTGGCTGCCTTTTTCCGATGCAAAGAGGAAAGCAGAAGATGCAATAATGCAAGACCCTATGTTCAGTGATTCTGCCGCTAATGTAATATTTTGGGCTGCTAATCCACAATCGATTTGTATCAATGGAGCCTTTTCATCTGCGGAAATTAGAATAACTGTAGGAGCATGATAAAAGGTATGGTAATCAGGGGCGCTTGCTCTTTGTTTTAAAAACTCATTACCCGAATTCAAAATATTTTCTTTTATTGTGTTTACCATTCGGTCAAGCAGGCCTTTATCCTGTATCACAGTGAAATGCCATTTTTGCTGATTCACAGCATTAGGGGCCATCAAAGCAGCATCTAATATTTGCTGCAATTCAGAATCGGTTATTTGTTCGGATTTATACGCTCTAATACTCCTCCTGTTATGAATAACTTTTAAAGTTTCATTCATGGTCAGCAATCATCCTTCCTCCTCAGGTTATTTAATCGGCCTTTAATTTTTTGATTATGTATATTTATTAAAAATTAAATTTTCTTGGTGGTTGGCCAAACTCAGATATGGAGGCTTCGCCGTGTTCAATATAGAATACTTCAAAAACAGGATTATTTTCAGAATGATAAATTGCTCTTACATCAGGGTTATTTTCGAGAACCTTGCGTTTGATATTTACATCATTAGTAAAGATTGCTTTACCGGATAGTCTGACAGTTACCATATTTTTTGAAGTGGACGTAAATTCGCAAAACGGTGTTTTTTGCAATTGTTTAAATACATCCTTGGTGTTGGCAGTGCAGAAATAGAATTTGCCGTTTTCCTCCATCATAAACCCCCACGGTCTGACTCGCGGTTGACCGTTGTCTACTGTTGCAAAAGCGCCCATCTTATTCTCATTTAGAAACTCTACTATTTCTTTCATTAAAAAACCTCCTATTTAAATTGATGAATTACCTTTTGTTCACATGGTATAATATAAGAACTGCATATGCAAGTACGATGTTTTTTTGAACATAGTATAAAAAAACGTACTATGAAGGGGGAGCTAAATTTGAAACCAAGAAAAGAATTATTAGAGATTAAATGTCCCATAGGTATAACGCAAAACGTAATGGCAGGAAAATGGAAACTGGTAATCATATGGTTATTAAAAGACGGTGTAAAACGTTTTAGTGAATTGCAGCGCGCTTTACCTGATATCAGGCAGGGTTATCTGACTCAACAATTAAGAGAACTGGAACGTGATGGACTTATACACCGGGAAGTATATAAAGTAGTTCCGCCTAAAGTAGAGTATTCGTTAACCGACATTGGTAAAAAATTTTTAGAAGTTATGGATATAATGTACAAATGGGGAGAGGAGTATATGAAGTATATTAAGTTTATTGAAAAGTAACGTTACTTAGGCGATGGTTTAAAATTTTTTTGGATAAGTGAGTGGCAAAATTGATTTACATCAAACTTTCACCCACTGTTCACAAAACGGACACAATGGCTGGATATACTGAACTTGAAAAGAAAAAGAAAAACAAATAACAGAAAGGATGGGATGAGACCATGGAAAGAAAAACTGTTGTTACAGCCCTCAGCGGAGTATTGATAGGAGGGTTACTGCTTACAGGAGGGCTGGCCTTTGCGGGTGACACAGACAACGCCGCTTCAAACAGTTGGGCAGGGAAAATTCCTGTGGTAGGAAAATTGTTACAAGGTGCAGGAGGAATGATGAAAGGCAGAGGGCATTTTAGGGCCGGCGGGCAAATGCTGTCCCAGGACACCCTTGACCAACTAGTGAAGGAGGAAGTAATTACTCAGAACAAAGCCGATGAAATAAAAGCTTATATTGACAAATTAGCCCAAGAGAGGCAGGCCCAAGATCCTGGAACAAGGCCTGGGGCCAGACAGGACCTGTTTACCCAACTGGTAACAAACAACATCCTTACGCAGGAGCAGGCCGATACCATTAAGGCAAAAATCAGGGAAATAGCAGACCAGCAACACCAACAACGGATTTCAGACAGCCTGAAAGCCCTTGTAGAAAAAGGGACTGTTACCCAGGAGCAGGCGGATAAAATCCTGCAGAAATTCAACGAAGCTGAAAAAGAGCGTGAAGAGATGGCGCAGAAAATGGAAAACATGACCCTGAAAGAAATTCGCTCTTACATGCAAAACCGGGAAAAACCACAAAGCCCTGTTGAACAACTGGTATCTGACGGCGTGATTACGCAGGAACAGGCTGACGCGTTTTACGGTGCAATGCGGGAATTGGCACAGAAACAGCAACTTGAGAGGACCGCTGACAGTCTGAAAGGGCTTGTAGAAAAAGGCACCATTACTCAGGAACAGGCTGATAAAATTGTAAAACAGTTTGAAAATGCTCAAAAGAACCGGGAGGCTCTATTTGAAAAGATAAAGGATATGACTCCTGAAGAGCGCCGGGCATACATGGAAAATAACAGGAAAGAATTTAAAAACCCATTAACACAACTGGTAACTGACGGGGTAATTACACAGGAACAGGCCGATGCAGTGCGTAAGGTACTCCCGCAGGGAGGTTTTAAAGCCGAAGGATTCAGAGGCGGCAGACGTTAATAGTCTGTAGATGCAGAATATTTTTCTTTAAGAAGTTGTGCTCCATAATTACCGAAAATTATGGAGCTTTTTCCTTTGCAACATTATGCTTTTCTTCAAACCCGTTTTTGTATACACTGTAATTAAAGATAAATTATATTTTACAGTATAATAGTGGTGTCCTGTACTGGCTGTACCGGATACAGGGGGAGTGGAGAAATGGGTGCCGGAAAAATATTGATCGCCGATGATGAAGCCCGGATGAGAAAATTGGTGGCAGATTTTCTGAAAAAAGAAGGTTATGCAATAATTGAAGCTGCCGATGGGCGTCAGGCTCTTGACCTGTTTTATGGTAATAACGATATAGATTTAATTATCCTGGATGTAATGATGCCTGGTTACGACGGATGGACGGTATGCAGGGAAATCAGAAAATCATCCCAGGTTCCTATTATCATGCTCACTGCCAGGGGAGAGGAATCCGACGAGCTGTTTGGTTTTGACCTGGGCGCTGACGAATACATTGCCAAACCCTTCAGTCTGAAGATACTGGCCGTCAGGATACAGGCTCTGTTAAGGCGCGTTCAGAATAACAGAGCAGTCAGGGCCTTTGACGGGTTGGAAATTGATGAGCAGGGCAGGTATGTTTATGTGGACGGTGAACCGGTAGACCTGAGCCCCAAGGAATTTGAACTGCTGTTGTACCTGACGGAAAACGCGGGCAGAGCATTGAGCAGGGAGCAGATTTTAAATGCCGTCTGGGATTACGATTATTTCGGTGATGTAAGAACGGTGGATACGCACATCAAGAAACTCCGGCTGAAGTTAGGAGAAAAAAGTTATCTTATCCAGACTGTCCGGGGGCTGGGATATAGATTTGAGGTGAGGAAGTGAAAATATCCTTAAGGACCAGGCTTTTTTTGGGCATGAGCGGTTTAATTGTATTTTTTGTAGCCTTCTCGCTGGTATTGAACTCTCAGTTTCTTGGCAGGTACTACATCGGGCAGAAGCGGGCATCTTTAGTAGAGAGCGCCAAGATGATTGACAATCTGTATAAGGGCGATCCCGAGTCGATAGCCCTTGAATTAGAAAATTTGGAAAGGAACAGAGGTATAAATATTAGCATTCTCAGCCCGGACTATGAGCTGAAGTACAATACATCCTTCAGGTTATTTAGTTTAGAACATGGAAGAAAGCTGTTCGAGCTGTTGCCCCTACCCCCCCATATGATGATGGAACTGCAGGACCTCGATATAGGAGAATATATTATGGATGTGGCCACAGACCCCCGGTTGAAAACAAACTTTCTCGCCTTGGCTGCCAGGCTGAGTAACGGTGAAATGTTGGTTTTGAACACCCCAATTGCGGCAATTAACGAAGGTACTGCTATAGCCAACAGGTTTTTCTTGTTTACCGGTCTGCTCACAATTGTTCTGGGGGGCATTGCTGTATTTTTATTTGCTAACCGGTTCACCAAACCTATTCTTGAATTAAATGACATTGCCCAGGAAATGTCCAAACTGAATTTCAGCAGGAAATACCCTGTCCAATCTGAAGACGAAGTCGGACAGTTAGGTCAAAGCATTAATTCGTTGTCCGATCAATTGGATAAGGCAATTTCTGAGTTAAAAGAAGCCAATGAAATATTGAAAGAAGATATCGAGCGTGAACGGCGTATCGATAAGATGAGGAAGGAGTTTATTTCGAATGTTTCCCATGAGTTAAAGACCCCTATAGCCTTAATTCAGGGGTATGCAGAAGGTTTAAAGTTAAATGTTAATGAGGATGAGGAAAGCAGGAATTTTTACTGTGATGTAATCATGGATGAAGCGGACAAGATGAACAGGCTGGTCAAAGATTTGCTGGACTTGTCGCAGATAGAATCGGGATATTTGAAACTGGAAAAGACCGTGTTTGAAGTTTCTGCTTTTATTGAGCATGTACTAGAAAAATTCCGGCCCATTTTTGCGGAAAAAGGAATTAGGTTAGACGTTAAAAATGAAAAAAGCCTGTTTGTTTATGGTGATGTTGTCCGAATTGAACAGGTCTTAATCAATTACCTTAATAATGCTATTAATCATATCGATGAGAGTAAGATCATAAGAATAGAGGTAACCTGCCGAAACAATAAAGTCCGGGTTAGTGTGTACAATTCCGGCAACCCTATCCCCGAAGATTCCTTGGATAAGATTTGGACCAGTTTTTATAAGGTTGATAAAGCCAGGACCCGGACTTATGGAGGAACGGGCTTAGGATTATCTGTAGTACGGGGGATTCTTGAAGCCCATCACAATGCTTATGGAGCTGAAAATAAAGACGATGGAGTCCTGTTTTGGTTTGAAATTGATGAGGCTGAATGCTAAACATTTAGCCTCATTTAATTTTTTATAACACATATTCACCTAAAATACACATATTGTTCACAAGGTGGACACATATAGTTTTTATAATAAACTTGTCACTTTGAAAGGGGATTAAAGAAGCAAAAGGAGTGTTAGACCATGTCAATGGAAACAAAACCTAAGTTTATCCGCGCTGTCGCTGCTACGATGGTCAGTTTCCTGGTCGGAGCAATGTTTGTCCTGGGGGGGATTTTTGCTTACGCCAATTATTTTTCGGATCTGGCTAAAACTCAGACCGGCGCAGCCCAGAACGTTGTACCTGCCAGTCTTTCCGTCAGTCAGGCCAATAAACTGCCCGATATCGCCGGTATAGTTAAAAAGGTAAGTCCCGCCATTGTTAATATAGAAACCGTTACTCAAATTTCCGGGAATTCTTATTTTACAAACCCCTTCTATAGAGATTTTTTTGGCCGTCAAATGCCTTATCACTCTGGGGCAGAGTCAAACCGAGGTGTAGGTTCCGGGTTCATTATTAATAAAGACGGGTATATCCTTACCAATGAACATGTAATTCACGGCGCCAGCGAAATCAATGTCAAGGTAGTAAGTTATGACAGGCCCTTTAAGGCTAAAGTGATTGGTTCCGATTATGACCTGGATCTGGCTGTGATTAAAATTGATGCGGGCAAAGATTTACCCTACCTGAAAATGGGGGATTCCAATCAGGTGAACGCAGGTGATTGGGCCATCGCCATTGGAAACCCATACGGCCTTGACCACACCGTCACAGTTGGGGTGGTAAGCGCTAAGGGCCGTCCTGTCACCATAGATTCCCGGGAATATAAGAACCTACTGCAGACCGACGCGGCCATTAACCCAGGGAACAGTGGCGGCCCCCTGCTAAATCTGGCTGGCGAGGTAATAGGTATTAATACAGCCGTAAATGCCGAAGCCCAGGGAATTGGGTTTGCCATTCCTACTTCCACTGTGGCGGATGTATTAAAAGACCTGTTGGAGAAGGGTAAGGTAGTAAGGCCTTATATGGGCGTGAATATCCAAACCCTTGATTCCAGTATGGCCCAATATTACGGAATTGAGAAAACTGAAGGCGTTATCATAGCTAACGTACTCTCCGGCAGTCCTGCTGAGAAGGCCGGTTTGCGGGCCGGTGATGTTATTCAGAAAGTCAACGGGAAAACGGTAACAACTGCTGAAGGCCTGCAGGAGATCGTTCAAAAAAGCAAAGTTAATGATAAGTTGGTTGTAGAAGTCTACCGGGATGGGACGATTAAGAAAGCAACCGTTGTTCTGGCAGAAAAATAGAGGTCTGACGACCTCTATTTTCGTTTGGGAAGGTTCACCAGAAAGGTGGTCCCCGCACCCGGTGAACTCGAAACCTTTATAGTGCCGTGATGCTCCTTGACTATCCATTCGGCTATGGAGAGGCCCAGCCCTGTACCGCCGCTCTCCCTAGACCTGGCTTTATCCACTCTGTAAAAACGTTCAAATATTTTATTTAAGTGTTCTTTTTCAATCCCTTCCCCGGTGTCTGTCACTATAATTTCAATGTTATAGGGATGGTCATGTATTTCAAGGCTGACTTCGCCACCGGCGGGCGTATATTTGATTGCATTGTCAATTAAAATCCTAATCAACTGCTTAATCCGCGTTTGATCCCCGTCAAAGTTGATTTGTTGTCCAAATTTTTTGTTTAGTCTCAGACCTCGCCGGACTGCTACCGGTTCGAATGGCGTTAAAACTTCTTCTGCAGCTTCATTTAATTTGAAAGATTCCATGTGAACAGGTAATTGGTGGGAGTCAGCTCTGGCCAGAAGGAGCATGTCGGTAACCATTTTGGTCATTAGCTTGGTTTCAGCCTCGATATTTTCCAACCATACCGTTTGAGTTGCTACTTTTTCATTGGGGTTGCTTTTCACAATATCTAAATTTGTTTGAATTACGGCAAGGGGAGTGCGTAATTCGTGGGAGGCATCGGCAATAAAATTTTTTTGTTGTTCCCAGGACTTTTTAATGGGGATTAGAGCTCTGTTGGCCATAAAAAGGCTGCCTAACAGAGCTACTGCTATTCCGCCAAGGCCTGTAATAGCAAAGGCTGCCAACAGATGACCAATAACCCTTTCCTCGGACTCTGAATTTAAGAAAACGATTGTAAGTCCTTGCCCGTTTTTCAGGGGCGCTTTCAGAAAACGATAGTATTCGTCGTGTTGACGATGCCTTATGAAGCCCCTTTGCTCTGGATGGCTCAAGGCTTCTTTAATCAGCGTTTGCAGTTGTTCCTGGGAAATGGGTATATTTTGCGCCGTTTCCAGAATATCGCCGGAATGGTCTACTTTTACATAAAAATAATTAAGTCTTTGCCATCTGGGACGGGAAGTGTAGGTCCCCGGATTTGAACCTGCATCGGAAGCAATAAGTTGCATTAACTGGTCCGATTCCCGGTGCATACTTCGCATCATCAGGGCGTAGATACCTATCATAAAGAAAGCGGATATTATAGTTACCACAACTACATTAATCAATATAAGTTTAATTTTTAGCCTGCGAAACATCGGGTTCCTCCTTCAGGCAGTAGCCAACCCCTCTTACAGTTTCCAGCCGCACTTTGCTTTTTTCCGGAACTATTTTTTTTCTCAGATAATGAATGTAAATTTCCACGTTGTTTATCTCCACTTCCGAATCAATTCCCCATACCTTGTCCAGGATTTGTTCCTTGGTTATCACCTGCCCGCTGTTACGCATAAAAAGTTCAAGCAGTTGGGTCTCTTTATATGTCAGTCTGACTTTTTCATCTCCGCAGGTAATTTCACAGTGAAGCGGGTCAAGCGTAAGAGAGCCGACACGTATTTTTTCGCTGTGGAAATTTTCACTCTGCCGTCTGGCCAAGGCCCTGATCCGGGCTAACAATTCCTCTGTGGCAAAAGGTTTCACCAAATAGTCATCGGCGCCTGCATCCAGGCCTTCCACCCGGTCTTCCACGGCATCTCTGGCGGTGAGCAGGAGAACCGGTGTTTTTATTCCTATGCTTCTAAGGTGTTTTAGGACAGAAACGCCTTCTTTTTTGGGGAGCATCCGGTCCAGGATGATTAAGTCATAGATACCCGTCTCGGCCATTTCCTGCCCGGCTATACCGTCATAAGCCACGTCAATACCGTAGTTATTCTTTTTAAAAATATACGCGAGAGCGTCTGCCAGCCTCTTTTCGTCCTCCACCAGAAGCAGCCTCATAAAATCACCTCAACATAATGTTAACCTATTTTCCTTGGAATTACATTAAGAAAAGAGGTTTTTAAAAAACATTTTTAAGGTGGTTTTAAGGTTTGTATTTCAAAATAAAAGTGTGGGCCGGCTTAATTAATTACACCGGAGGTGATGAAGGAGGTATAAATTGTAAATGTAAATCGGGTTAATTTAGAAACGAAGGAGGGAAAACATGAACAAAAAGTTAATGGCTATCCTTGGAACTGTGGCAGTGGGTGGCGTATTGTTAGGGACCACGGCTTTTGCTGCCATATCCGGGACTTCTGGGTACGATGTTTACAAAGAGGCTCTAAAAAATACCTATGCTGTAAACAGCATAACACCGAAAACGGAAGTTACAGTAAAAGACAACGGGAAACTTTTATTTAAAGTCGATGCCATATCCAAGTTGGATAAAGAAAAAGAGTCTATGAGCAACAGTGTTACGGTTACTTCCGGGGGCCTTCAGAAAACCGTGGATATGTACAGACAAGATAATAAAACAGTTATTAAAAGCAGTGACAGCAGTGTCTACAACGTACTGCAACGTGGCAGGGAGAGAAATCATAAAAAGGAATGGCGGGAAGACGACCCGGGCCGGATTAAGGACATAGAAAATGTTGCTGACGCTCTGACGGGCACTATCCAAAACTATATTACCTTAAATAGCAATCCCGACGGAACGAAAGAAGTAGCTTTGCAACTTTCAGACAAACAGATTTCGCCGATAATTAATGCTGTGGCCTCCCTGATGGTGAAAAATCTGGACAAAGAGCTAAAACACATGGGAAATAAGCCTATGGATTTCGCGTTCGAAAATAGCCTGCAGGATAAATTGCCCAGACTGGTGGACAATATCAGGGTGAGCCATATTGATGTAGAGGCAAAAATCAACAAAGACAACCTTATTCAGGAACAGACTGAAAACATTACTATTACCGGCACTGACGCTAAAGGAAATGGTCACGAGGTAGTCATCAATATTGATACCGGCTTTTCAAATTACAACAGTACCACTCCAGATACGGTAGACCTCAGCGGGAAGCAGGTAAATATAATTTCCCCTGAAAATTACAGGCACGAAAAATAAAACGCTAATGCCCCAGCGGTACAAGGACCCCAAAATTTTAGACCTCAAAGTTCGACATGAACTTTGCGGCCTTTCTTTTTATCTGCATGGTCTTTGTGTTAATAGGTCCGTAATCCAATTTTTTTTGGGAAAGGGGAAAAAACATGGAAAAGATTCTGGAAGTAACAAACCTGACCAAACTTTACAGAAATGGAAGAGGTATAAAAAATATAACTTTTGACATATTCAAAGGCGATGTTTTCGGTTTTCTCGGGCCTAACGGAGCGGGCAAAACCACCGTAATGAAAATAATTACCGGTCTGTCCAGGGCGGACAAGGGTGAAGTAAAAATTTTCGGATATGACATTACAGAACAGTTTGAAAAGGCAATGGCCAAAGTAGGGTGCCTTATAGAAACGGCCGATGCCTATGAATATATGAGCGCATATCGAAACCTGGAATTGGCGGCGAGGTTTTACAGTGATATAAAAAAGACGCGAATTGAAGAAGTATTGGAAGATGTTGGTCTGGGGCCGTTCAAACATGAAAAGGTGGGAACTTTTTCATTGGGAATGAAGCAAAGGCTTGGCCTGGCGCTGGCCATCCTATCGGAACCGGAATTTGTGATTTTGGACGAACCCGTTAACGGCCTTGATATAGAAGGAATGGTTGACGTCAGAAATACCATTACTCATCTGGCCGGCGAAAAACAAATTACCTTTTTTATTTCCAGCCACCTAATCCATGAAATAGAACTTATCTGCAACAGGATAGGTATTATTATTAACGGACAACTGATCAGGGAAGGAAGGGTCAGCGAGTTATTGAGTGATCAGTATAATTCTTTGGAAGATTACTATATCAGCCAGTTAAGAGGGGAAGGGGGGAGTTTCTTGCGATGAACAGAATCATAGTTAATTCAGTAAACGAAACGCAAAAGATATTCCAGAGGAAAAAAACTGTTGTTTTTCTGATAATTACGGTCTTAGTTCCTGCCGGGACGGCAGCCTTATTTGTTTTTGGTCAAAATGCGTTAGGAATTTTTGCAGTTAACTCGGCCAGTTTTCCTATTTCGATGCTGGGGTTATTCTCCTCACTTCTGCTGCCCCTTTTTATTTTCAGTATGGCAGCAGATCTTTTTTCGGGTGAGCTGGGTGATAAAACTTTAAAACTTACCCTGACCCGGCCCGTAACGAGGTTTAAGGTGTTCCTTTCAAAAAATATCGCCATTGCGTTTTTTGTCGTTGTGAGTCTTGCACTACTATTTGTCGTCTCGGTTATTGCAGGTTTTTTTCTTAATGGCGGTGCCTTAAGCCTGACAGATTTATTTCAGACGCTCCTGGCTTATATTATGGCTGTTGTGCCCATGCTCGTCCTTGGTATCATAGGGGTCTTCCTGGCCCAATTTTTTAGGAATAGCGGGGCTGCTTTGATAACATCTGTTTTTGTATACTTGGCGGGAAAGGCTACCCCATTTCTTTTTCCCACACTGGCCAAAGTAAGTCCTTTTTCGTATACGGACTGGTACATGATGTGGACCGGCAGCGCTGTCAGCGCCGGGAGACTTATTAACACCTTCCTGATTATGCTGTCTCACAGTCTGATTCTGTTTGCCCTGGGATTTTCTTTATTTGACAAAAAAGATATTTGACTGTCCCGTATACGTGACGGCTTAGCCATAATTTATCTGATAAATCACATAATGTTCACAGAACGGACACAAAGAGTCTTTATAATTATATGTAGTTTATTTGTGATAGAAAATTTTGGGGAGGTTGGCTAAAAAATGCGATATAAAGGAGGGGTTTTGGTTGAAGCTGCCTGCAAATTTTGGCGGTAATGTGTCTGGCACCGGGAAAATTTCCGCTCTTTTCGGTTCGGTGAAAAATTTGATGGTGAAACATAAAAAAATTACTGCCGCTGTAGCTCTGGTGCTAGTAGTTGCGGTTTACGGTACCTATAGAACCACCCAGCAGACGGACGCCTCTGCGCTGCAAAATACGGCCCAGGCAGAGGTAACACGAGGTTCCATCGAGGTCACGGTAACGGGGACTGGTACTATAGTTCCCGTTGCAGCAGAAAATATAGGTCCCAATGTATCAGGTACGGTAAAAAAAATATATGTGCAAAACGGTGACAGAGTGAAAAAAGGCGACCTCCTGGCAGAGGTGGTTAATGAATCCCTTGGTGTGGAGGTGGCCAATGCCCGTCTGGAACTGGAAAAAGCTGCGTTAAATCTGAAAGATTCTTCAACTCAATTGTCTGATGACATAATTACGGCTCCTTTTTCAGGACGGATAGTAAACCTGGAAGTAAAAAAGGGTGAGGAAATTTCCAAAGGTGCAGTTCTGGCAACGTTGCAGGATGACAGCCAGCTTGTTTTTGATATGCCTGTAGACAGCGATACTGCCAAAAAGGTTTATGTAAATCAAAAAGTTGAAGTATTTTTACCGGATCAGGGTGAGACGGTAGAAGGACGGGTGATTGTTAAAAACAGCCAGCCCGTTTCGGGCTACAGCGGCGAAAACCGGGTTTACATTAAAGTGGCCGTTGCCGCCAGGGGTAATCTTTCTTCCGGAATGAAGGCTTTTGGTACGGTGACTGTAGGCGGGAAACAGGTGGATGCTTTGGCGGTCAGTTCCTTGCAGTGGATGAACGAGACGGGGCTCAAGGCGACCTTGAACGGCGAAGTTGCCGCAATTTATGTGCAGGAAGGCCAAACCGTTAAGAAAGGGCAAAAGCTTTTTGCTTTGCACAGTGATACAGCCCAGAGCGAACAGAAAACCCAACAGGTAGCATATGAACAGGCACTGCTGAACTTAAATGATTTGCAGCAACAACTGGCTGACCTGAAGGTGACGGCTCCCATAGATGGGATTGTTTCAGGGATGGATATCAAGGAAGGTGACGAAATAGGCACCGGAAGTTCGGGTAGTACCGGTACGAAAACCAGCGACACGCAAAGTTCGGCAAGCAGTTCGACGACAGGGTCCGCCAAAACTTTTGGAAAAATCATCAATACAGACCAGGTGGAAGTTTCATTCCCGGTGGATGAAGTGGACATTGCCAAGGTTAAAATCGGGCAGGTGGCCAATTTAACAGTGGATGCTCTTCCGGACCGGGTATTTAAAGGTAAGGTCACGGAGATTGCCGAAGAAGGTCAGGTAACCAATAATGTTGCTTCTTTTGACGTTACCATCCTGGTGGACAATTCTGAGAAGCTGCTGAAGAGCGGGATGACAGCCAATGTGACCATTGTTGTGGCCAGAAAAGACAACGCTGTATTGATACCTGTTGAGGCCCTCCAGGAAAGGGGCCAGAGGAAATTTGTATTGGTGCCGGCTGACGACGGTTCGGGCCGTAATATGAGGCCGGTTACCGTAGGACTGATGAATGAAAGTTTTGCCGAGATAACGCAGGGTTTACAGGAAGGGGACAAAATACTTATTCCCGGCCAGCAGTCTGATACAAGGAATGCCCGAACCATGATGCCGGGTTTCGGCGGGCCACCGCCAGGCAGTAACAGAAATTCCGGAACCCGCAGCAGCGGATCGGGAGCCTGGCATTAGTCCAGACACCGGAAGGGGAAGGATAACATGATAAGGATTGAAAATCTGTCCAAAATATATCAAACCGGCAGTACTCCTTTGCAGGTCCTCAAAGACATATCTCTCCACATCCGTCCTAAGGAATTTGTGGCCATTATCGGGCCATCGGGATCAGGGAAATCAACTTTAATGAATATGATCGGTTGCCTTGACACCCCTACTTCCGGGTCAGTAATAATAGACAATCACCCCACTGACCGTTTAAGTGACGATGAACTGGCCGAGATCCGCAACTTAAAAGTTGGCTTTGTATTCCAGGCCTTTAATCTGCTCAGTAAACTGACTGCTTTGGAAAATGTGGAACTCCCCCTGATATACCGTGGTACCAGTGCCGCCGAGCGCAGGGAAAAGGCAGTGAGGTTTCTCAAACTGGTAGGCCTGGAAGACCGGATGGACCATCTGCCGTCCCAACTTTCCGGCGGGCAGCAGCAAAGGGTGGCTATTGCCAGGGCCCTGGCCGGGGAGCCCCCTATCATTCTGGCTGATGAACCTACAGGTGCTCTGGACTCGAAATCGGGAAAGGAAGTGATTCAGTTGCTGCATCAACTGAATCAGCTTGGTCATACTGTTGTACTTATTACTCATGACCTGGATATAGCCAGGCAGGCCCAGCGCATTGTGCGCATTCAGGACGGTATGATTGTCAGCGATACGAAAGCGGGTGATTAGATGAATTTCAGTCAGGCGGTGAAGCTGGCCATAGCAGGGATCAGAGCTAATAAAATGCGGTCGTTCCTGACTATGCTGGGAGTGATTATCGGTGTTTCCGCCGTAATTATCCTGGTTTCTGTCGGCCAGGGGTCAGCTAAACAGGTGACCGGACAAATTGAAAGCCTGGGCTCCAACCTGATATCAGTTAACATTAGAGGTCGGGGAGAGGTTAGTGGTTTGAGTTATCAGGAAGCCCTGAAGTTGGGGGATCGGCCGGGAGTAAGCGGAATAGCCCCGACCATATCCAGCAGTGTAACGGTAAAGTATGGGACAAAAAAAGTAGATACCTCCCTGGAAGGCACCAACGAGCAATACGCTACGGTGCGTAATCAAAAGACCAGTGCCGGCCGGTTTCTTCTCCCGGTTGATATTGAATACCGGCAAAAAGTAGTTCTGTTGGGCAGCGAAGTCAGCCGGGAGCTCTTTGGTTTTGGCAATCCTATAGGCCAGGAAGTAAAAATTAACGGCGTGAAATTCAAGGTGGTTGGCTTATTGGAAGAGAAAGGGAGCAGCATGGGTGGGTCCAATGATGACAAAGTTATCATCCCAATTACAACCGCCATGCGCCTTTTGGCCAACCCGCAGATCAGTTCTGTTTCCTTGCAGGCTAAATCGAAAGAGGATGTGGATATTGTTGTCAGACAGGTAGAAGCAGCTTTGTTAAGAAAGTTTAAGGATGAGGACAATTACCGGGTTTTTAACCAGGCGGAAATGTTATCAACAGTGAACCAGGTAACGGGAACCATGACTCTGATGCTGGGCGGAATAGCGGGAGTATCCTTGCTGGTTGGCGGTATTGGTATTATGAATATCATGTTGGTATCTGTTACCGAAAGAACCAGGGAAATCGGCATCAGAAAGGCCATAGGGGCCAAACGCAGGGATATTTTACGCCAGTTCCTGGTGGAAGCGGTAGTTGTCAGCAGTATGGGCGGCATATTGGGCATAATTGTGGGTATGTTGGGCTCCAAAGCAATAGGCACAATCATGAATATGACCATGACCGTATCCCCGGGCGTGGCGTTGCTGGCTTTTTCTTTTTCCGTGCTGGTGGGAATCTTTTTTGGCTTGTTCCCGGCCAACAAAGCATCCCGCCTGAAACCGATTGATGCCTTGCGCTTTGAGTAACTGACGAAATAAGGGGGTATTCGCTTGTCCAGAAAATGGGGTTTGAAATTGGGTTTGTTATGTGTTGTTGCGCTTCTTTTGTTCGGGGCTGTAAATTCGTCTCTGGCGGAAACAACCGGTTTGGCTCAGGGGGCAACAAATGCCCAACAGGAAACGGGCGGTTCCGGTACAGGTTCAGCAAAAGCGTCGGCCAAGACTTTGACTCTGGAGGAAGCCTATGAACTGGCCCTGGAGAATAATATTGACCTGAAAAAGGCCGCTTTGGATTATGACAGCGCCATTATTGACGCTGACCAGGCCTATTATAATGCAGACGAAATAGATGGAGATTCCGTAAACACCTTGCAGGATGCCCAGACAAAATATGTTTCCACAAAACAGAAAGCCTTAGCCGAGGATATAGCCAAACAGGCCTACGAGATTGCCAGGGAACAAACTAAAATTCTCGTTGAAGGGTACTACTACGATGTCCTGAAGGCCGACAACATGGTAAAAGTCAGGGAAGCATCAGTGAAGAGGGCCCAGGAACAGTTAGCCCTGGTCCAGAAAAAGTTCAGGGCAGGTTCTGCCATCAAAACAGATGTAAACCGGGCAGAGATCAATCTGGCCAGCGCTCAGGCTGATTTGGCCAATGCCCAGAGGGATTATAAAAATGCCCAGGTGGCTTTGAACAAAGCCCTTGGTTTGGATGTAAACACTGACATAAAACCGGCTCAGGTCCTGAAGTATGAAAAAGTAACCCTGCCCTCTGTGGAAGAATTGACCAAACAGGCTCTGGAAACCAGGTTGGACATGCAAAAGGCCAGAAATACACAGACTATTGCCCAGTTAAACTATGACCTGGTTGTTGGTTACCAGGCACCCAACACCTTTATGGCAAGGAAGAATAAAATAGAACTGGAAAAAGCAAAACTCGACGTGCTGCAGCAGGAGCAGAGTATCAGGGCCGATGTGATATCCACTCTGTTTCAGGTGCAGAAAGCCGATGAGGTTGTAACCATCACGGCCCGGAATCTGGACCAGGCCAAAGATAACTATAGTCTGGCTCAAAAGCGCTACCAAATTGGAGTTGGTACCTACGATAATGTTTTGGGGGCTACGGTGGATCTGGCAGATGCAGAAGCAAAATATGTCGAAGCGGTGTATAATTATTCACTGGCCAAAAACCAGCTCAAAACAGTGACTCTGGTTTCTGAATAACTGTCAGTCTGATTTTCCTGTAGCGGTGAGCCTCCCCATTTGGGGAGGCTTTTTTCTTAGATACAGAATATTTTATAACAACTGTTTATGCCTCCGTTTTTCGGAAGGCAGATTACGTGTCAACAGAGGAGGGGCCACCGTTAAGAATAGGCAGTCATCCTGAAGTGGTGGAGATTATTGTAAAATTTCAATAAGAAAATTACTCTAACCTCTTTGCATTATTATTTCCATGTGATATAATATTCCTGTATATACAAGTATTTCCTGGCTCAAAATTATTTAAAAGGGGCAGAGGTATACCAAAGATTAAATTAAATCTAGCGGCAAATATTCTGAATATTATGAGTCCATGGTACAAGCAGAGATTTAATTCACAAAGGAGTTGCTTGTGATGGAGGTACTAATAATCGGAGAAGATTTTTTTAGCAGACGCTTTCTACAGTTAACCCTTAGCAAATTTGCCAACTGCAAAATTGCTGTTAGTGGTCGGCAAGCAATTAATTACGTCAAATTAACATTAGGGCGGGACCGACCTTATCAACTTATCATCGTTGATAATAATCTATTTGACATGGATGTAACTCAATTAGTAAAAAACATCAGGCTTCTCGAAGAAAGCGGCGGGAAACCGGGGTCACCAAAATCCAAAATATTAGTTTTAAGTTCTCCGCACCGGCACAGCTCCGTATTGGATACCTTCAAGGAGGGCTGCGATGGTTGGATAACCAAACCAATCGATGAAGAGAAGCTTCTGGAAAAGATCCATAGATTTGGACTAGTGGAAAACTGTTCTTAAAAACAACCGGGCCAAATGATTAGTTAAATTGTCAAAGGGGGCGGCTGTATGCCAAAGATTAAGTTAAATCTATTCACAAAATTGTTTTTTTACATGTTTGTTCTCGTTATGGTGGTTACATTAGGTATTAGCGTAAATTCTTACTACAGATCGGCACAAATTATTGGGCAAAAAGAGAATGAATTGCTCGATACGGTGGTAAAGGAAAAAGTCAATACTTTTGAAGTAATCATTAAAAACAGCGCACAAACCGATGAATTGATTGCCGGTTTACCTATGGTACGGGAATATGTTGCTGCTGCCAATGCCGGCCAAATTCTTAAAAATACAGCGGAGCTCAGTAGTCATCTAAAGAACATTTATCAAAAAAGCAACGGCTTATATGAAAACGTTTTTATTGCCGGTAAAAATGGCCGGTCCTTGGCTGACGGGATTGGCGGAAAGTCTGTTGGGGTAGATTTGCGAAAAAAGAAGTACTATAAGGGAGCAATTGAGGGCAAATTAACTTTGGGCGAAGTAAGTATTTCTCCGGTTACCGGCAGGCCCGTTTTTGTTATCGGAGCGCCAATCAAAAACGGCAGTGAAACAATTGGTGTTGCGGGTGTTTCCATCGATTTCAATACGCTGACAAAGCCGATCACGGAAACTAAAATCGGCCAAACCGGTTTTACATATGTTGCCAACAAACAGGGATTAATTCTTGCTCATCCGGACTCCTCCGTGGTTATGAAACAGGATCTGGACGAGCAGGGACCTGACTTGGCCAGGATCAGCCAGAGGATGCGTGAAGAGGTACAGGGGAGCGGTTCTTATACCTTAAACGGTGTAGAAAAAATAATTGTTTTCCGGCAAGTGCCTAATACTGACTGGGTTTTAGCTTCAGTAATAGAGTCCGGGGAAGTTTTGGCTCAAATTAACCAAGTGCGTGTGCAATTTTTTGTGATTGGTGGTATAGCCCTGTTACTCGCTTTGGGTGCAGCCATAATTATTGCCAGAAACTTGACTGGGCCGATTAAAAAGCTGCTTGAGGCAATGGAGCGGACTGCTAAAGGGGACCTAACGTACCATTTGGAGATACAGCGCCAGGATGAGCTTGGCGGTCTTGTGCATGCCTTTAATAAAATGCAAGCTCAGACTAATGGGTTGATCAGACATGCCGCTGAGATGGCAGCCAAGGTGAGCATGACCAGTAAGGAGCTTTCTTCTAATGCCAAAGAAGCTACCAAAGCCACTCAGCAGGTGGCCCAGACAATTGAGCAGGTTGCCAAAGGATCTGCGAACCAAGCCCAGAGTGTTACTGAGATTGTACAGGTTATGGACCAGATGGTTCAGTCAATCCAACAGGTTGCTGCGGGGGCGGGCGAACAGAGTAAAAACGTTGTTACTACGACCGACATGGTAAACGAAATGGTTGAAAAGATAGCTGTTATGGCTGAAAGTATGGAAAACATCAGACAAGTGGCCGAACAGAATGGACTGGTAGCCGAAAACGGAGGCAAAGCTGTCGAAAAAACCGTTGACGGTATGCTGAAGGTTAAAGAAGCAGTCTTTGCGACTGCCAACAGGATTCACGACCTGGGTGAACACTCACAGAAAATAGGGGAAATTATCCAGGTTATTGATGACATTGCTGAACAGACAAATCTACTGGCATTGAATGCCGCGATTGAGGCTGCACGGGCCGGTGAACACGGTAAAGGTTTTGCGGTAGTTGCCGATGAGGTAAGAAAACTTGCCGAAAGGTCCAGCAAAGCTACCAAGGAGATAGCCCAGCTAATCACAGACATCCAAAGGGGTACTAAAGTAGCCATAGATTCAATGCAAACGGGTACTACGGAAGTCGAACAGGGAGTAGTCTTGGCTCAGGAGGCCGGAAGATCCCTGAAAGAAATAGTGGATGGCGTCAAAAATTCGGGAGAAAATATACACAAAATTATGGAGCTGATAAACAATATATTAACCGGAAGCAGGGAAGTATCGCAGGCTGTGAATAACGTAGCGGCTATCACCGAAGGGAACTCTGCAGCAACCGAAGAAATGTCTGCTTCCGCACAGCAGGTGAACTCCTCGATACAGAATGTAGCATCAATTTCGGAAGAAAACGCATCGGCGGCGGAAGAGGTGTCTGCTTCAACAGAGGAATTGACTGCTTCCATTGAAGAAATTTCGGCTTCATCTGAACAGCTTGCCAGGATGGCCGAGGAACTCCAAGGCCTGGTATCTAAATTCAGTGTATAAAATATCGGAATTGTCAGGAGGAAATTAACAGCGCAACCCGTAAATGGGTAGCGCTTTTTTGCTGGTATTAACCTACTTGCACTGTTAGCCTGTGCTATGCCCAATGTGCGTAATTCAATAATACTAAAAAATAATAAAACCGACATATTGACCAAAACGTCGGGGAGTGATAAAATGAAAATAAACCTGTATATACGTGTATATATTAAGAGGGGGTGAATTAATTGATTATCATTGGGGAAAAAATTAACGGTACCATTCCAAGTGTCAAAAAAGCAATAGAGGCCAAGGATGAAGAGTTTATTCGGGACCTGGCTGTCAGGCAGGCCGAGGCAGGAGCCGATTACATCGATGTCTGTGCAGGTACAGCGCCGGAGATCGAAGAGGAAACTTTGATCTGGCTGATGGACATTGTCCAGGATGCCGTTGATAAACCATTATGCATTGACAGCCCCAATCCAAGAACAATTGAAAAGGTTTTTCCATATGCCAAGCGGCCCGGAATAATTAACTCAGTATCCGAGGAAGGCGACAAATGCGAAGTTATTTACCCGATGATACAGGGCACAGAATGGCAGGTTATCGCATTGACCTGCGACAACAGGGGAATTCCGTCAGATGTTCAGACCAGGGTAGATATAACAAAGATTATGGTAGAAAAAGCACAAAAATACGGCATAACCCCCGACAGGATCCACATAGACCCATTGGTAATGGCCCTTTCCGCTGATAACAAATCTCTGCTGAACTTCATTGAGACACTGACCGCTGTAAAAGAATTGTACCCCACCATAAAAGTTACCTCAGGTTTAAGCAATATTTCTTTTGGTATGCCTTTAAGAAAGGTAATAAATCAACACTTTTTAACTATAGCAATGTATGCCGGCATGGATTCAGCCATTTTGGACCCCTGTAACAGGGACATGTTAACGACGCTGTTGGCAACGGAAGCGTTGCTTGGACGCGACCGGTTCTGCAGGAACTTTGCCAACGCATACCGGAAAAACAAAATTGGACCCGTTAAAGTGGTCGAAAAATAATTGGCATTACAATTGAAATTAGTTGGCAATGCAATTGTCTGAAATTTATGAGCGACTAAAATTGTCAGAAAATAAGAAATATTAGCATGTTTGATGACGGGCAGGGGGTGTAATTGAGTTAACCGGAAAAGTGCAGAGAGATTCGGCCTAATACAACTATTAAAGGAGGAGAAATGATTATGGTGGATTTGGAAAAGTTGACTCAGGCAGTAGGAGAACTTGACGAAGAAAAAGTATTGGCGATATTGAAAGAATTTGTGGGAACTAACCCAAGTGGGGAAGAAGCAAACAAAGTAGTTAACGCGTGTCAGCAGGGAATGGCCATAGTGGGAGATTTATTTGAAAAAGGCGAGTACTTTGTTGGTGATTTGATCTTTGCCGGGGAATTACTTACAGCAGCCATCGACACCTTAAAACCTGTTTTGGGTGGGGAGAGCAACACCAAAATTGGGAAAATAGTTCTCGGTACAGTTGAAGGTGACTTGCATGACATCGGTAAAAACATCTTTGCCAGCATGGCCGAAGCGGCCGGCTTTGAAGTTTACGACCTGGGGATAGATGTTCCGGCCGGCAAGTTTGTAGAGAAGATAAAAGAAATTAAGCCACAAATCTTGGGCATGAGCGGTGTGCTCACCCTTGCTCTGGATGCAATGAAGAATACTGTGGATGCGCTTCAGGCAGCAGGGCTGCGTGATGACATAAAAATAATTATCGGGGGGAACCCTGTTACCGAGGATGCATGCAAGCAAATTGGCGCCGATGCATTCACAACCAACGCTGCTGAAGGCGTAAAAATTTGTCAGGAGTGGGTGAAATAGAATGTCCGATAAACTCGCATTGTCCCAAGAGCGGACTAAATTGTTTGAAGATATAATTGACGGTGTCATTCCCAAGAGAGTGCCTGTTAGCCACAATCTGCCCATCGAGTTTGCTATTCAGTATGCCGGAAAAGACTTGGCGGAAGCTCAGTGGGATACCTCACTACTTCCGGAGATATTTGAAAAAGTTTGTGCGGATTTTTATTCCGATACACTGCCTGTACTAGCTTTCAGGTTTCCTTCCTTTTACAAGATCCTGGGTGCCCGCAATTTTGTCATGAGCTCCAGCGGATTCCTGCAGCATCCTGAGGTTGAAGGGTTGGCTTTAGAAGATTATGATGCTTTCATCGAATCACCCTTCGACTGTATAGTAGAAAAGGTATTACCCCGGTTATACAGTGAACTTGATAAAGACCCAGTGGGTAAGGCTATGACTTTAGCCAAAGCCTTCACCGCCTTTAACGATGACATGGGCGCTGCCGCCATGTTATATGACAAACTGATAGAGAAATACGGCTATGCCCGTGTTAACCTTTTTGGCGGCATGTGTGAGGCACCTTTCGACTTCGTCGCTGACCAGTTAAGGGGTTTTAAGAATATTTCCATTGATGTTCGCCGGGTTCCTGATAAAGTGGAAGCGGCCGTTGAGGCAGTTACCCCATGGATGATCAAAATGGGCATGCAGCCTAACCCGACAAAAACATCGGCTACATTTATTCCTCTGCACATGGCACCCTATCTTCGGGATAAGGACTTTGAAAGATTCTACTGGCCAACCTTTAAGAAAACCGTTGATGGTTTAGCGGAGGCCGGCATTAAGTCATTCCTATTCGTAGAGCAAGACTGGATGCGTTATGTTGATTATTTAGCTGAACTGCCGGAAAACACCATCATGATGTTTGAGTACGGTGACCCCAAATTAGTCAAAGAAAAACTTGGCAAAAAGCATATCATTACCGGTTTCTATCCAATTTCCCTGTTAAAAACCGGGACCGAGCAGGAGTGTATTGACAAGGCTAAAGAGCTTATCGATATTTTGGCCCCGGGTGGCAGGTACTTCTTTGGTTTTGATAAGTCACCTATCACAGTGGACAGTGTTAACACCAGAAACCTCCAGGCTGTGCTGGAATACGTAGCTACCAACGCTAATTATTAAGGAGGGGTTGTAAGTGCAGGCCAAGTATTATAAAACCTGGGAACAGTATAAGGCAGAACATCCGGAAATTGATGAGAAACAGGAGAAGGTAATCGCTCCTAAAATGCAGAGTTATGAGGAACGGCTGTTTGCATTTATCATGTTCCTGTGTATCTAGAAAACTGCTTACTAATCGATACAGAGAGAGACCTGATTCTCTCTCTGTATTATTTTCTGTTTTTTTATTTTTTTACCAAGTAAATTGATGATGCAGGAGAGGAGTGAATTAAATCATGAGTGAAGGTACAAAGCCTTTGCTGTCGCCATATCGCTGGGTGATTCTCATAATCATGTGGTCTGCTGTATTTATCGGTATCGCCGCCCAGTTTCAGGTAGCAGCCTTGGCATATAAAATTATCCCTGATTTCAAACTGACACCTGGGCAGTATTCCATGATCCTGACAGCGCCTATGTTGGCCGGTGTATGTTTCAGTTTCGCGGCGGGCGCCTTAGCTGACCGCTTTGGTGTCAAAAAAGTGGTAGCAGTAGGGTTTGTCTTTTCGATAGTAGGAGTGTTTTTCCGGTTTGCCGCCCACAACTTCTGGGAAATGTTTATGCTGATGTTCCTGGCCGGAATCAGTCCGGGCCTCTTGAACGCCAACGTATCCAAGCTGCTGGGGGCATGGTTTCCCAGGGAACAGATGGGCACTGCCATGGGTATCTATTTTTCTGCCAGCGGTGTTGGTATGAGTGTCGCTTTGGCCACGTCGGCTTTCTTTCCAACAACCAAGAGCGCCTTTATTACTGCGGGTTTAATTATGCTGGTAATATGGATTTTATGGATGGCCTTTATTAAGCCCAAGCCTGAGGGCGCACCTGATCTGCCGGTCATGTCCGTGACCAAATATATTGGCGTAGCTGCCAGAAGCAAAAATGTCTGGCTGGTGGGTTTAGCCTTGATGTTTTTCATGGGTTCATCAATGGTATTTTCCGGTTTTCTTCCTAATGCATTAAACAAAGTGCATAGGATGAGTCCGGTAACAGCCGGGTTTATGGCCTCTATAGTGACCTTTGGTACCATTGTGGGCAGCATCTTAGGTCCCGTTATGTCCGACCGCATTGGAAAAATTAAGCCCTTTTTGGCCCCTGTGGCGGTTCTGGGAGCAATTGCCGGATATTCGTCCTGGCTGGTTGCTCAAGGGGCAGACATGGTAGCGCTGCTTGCCCTGCTTGGAATCTTCTCGGGAATATGCACGCCTTTACTTATGGCGTTCCCGATGCTGCTTCCGGAAATAGGCCCTGTTTATGCCGGAAGCGCCGGAGGTATCATCGGTACTCTGCAAGTTGTCGGGGCTGTCTTTATTCCATCTTTTATTATTGCCCCGTTGGCGGGCCAAAACTACAATATGCTATTTGCCCTGGGCAGTTTGTCATTTTTAATGATGGGCGTAGTGGCCTTGTTTCTGCCTGAATTGGGCGCCAAAGCCCGGGCTGAGGCGGGTCCTAACTCTATAGAAGCCATCTAGCCAAAAGAGGCGCCTGGCCCCCGGCACCTCCTAACATGTGCATCGGGTCATAAAAGAGAAAACCACCGGAATCCAAGAGTTGACAAAAATATTTAATAATTATAATATAATAATTAGTGGTATACTGCTGTATATACGTCTTGAGGGCGGTTTTCCCGGTTAAACTAACACCAGATGCTGTATTGTGACCTTACATTATTTTAGGCGAGGAATGATTTATATGAATTATACAATTATTGCCTGTGAGACGCTGCTTGATGAATTAAATTTGGCGATACGGGAAACGGGATGCCAATATCCGGTAATTTGGGTAGAATCAGAATATCATATAGATCCTAATGAATTAAGGAAAAGGTTGCAAAAGGAAATAGATGCACTGACTAACGTGGACAACATATTATTCGCCTACGGTTGCTGCGGTAACGGTCTGGTAGGTTTAAAGGCTTCTACGGCTAATTTAATTATTCCTAAGACTGATGATTGCATATCTATGGTATTAAGCGAGCCCGGCAAAATATTTGAACGCCGGAAAGAAACCTATTTCTTAACTAAAGGCTGGATGGAAAGTTCTAAAGGCTTGTTGAATGAATACTGGCATACTTTAAAACGTTATGGAGAAAAAAGGGCTAAGAAAATTTTTGCGCTAATGCTCAAGCACTATCATCATTTAATGCTTATTGACACAAAAGCATATAACCTGGAAGAGTGGTTGAACAAAGCCCGGGAGTTAGCCCAAAATACCCACCTGGAACTGGCTGTAACAGAAGGCGGCATTTGGTTTCTGAAAAAGCTGTTAACAGGGCCATATGATGAAAATTTCTGCGTCGTTAAAAAGGGTGAAACAGTCAATATCGGTCATTTTCGGCATCAGTACAGTGAGCCATCCCACCAGGCTATTTAGGTTACCACCTCAAAATACTTTATTGTGGAGGATCAAATGAAAGATCTAAAGAAAATGGAAGGAACAATTATAAAGCTGGTAGAGCAATTAGACGAAGAAAATGCCATAAAACTGGCTAACGAGGCGCTAAATGCAGGAATGCATCCGCTCCGCCTGCTGGAACTGATTAACGAAGGTATGAACAGGGTTGGCAAGCTGTATGAGAGCAAGGACTATTATATAGCAGACCTGATTATGGCCGGGCTTATTTTTAAGCAAGTGTTGGAATTAGATAAAATGACCGCTCATTTCCAAAGCAACCACGAGCAAAAGATTGGGAAAGTTATCGTTGGAACTGTAAAAGGCGACATTCATGATATTGGAAAAGACATATTCAGGGGCATGATGGAAGCCAACGGCTTTGAAGTTATTGATCTCGGGGTAGATGTTCCGAAAGAGATTTTTGTAAAAGAAGTTGAGGAACACAAACCCGATATTGTTGGGTTAAGCGGTGTACTCACATCTACTGTGGATGCAATGAAAGAGACAATTGATGCTTTTGTGGAAGCCGGGTTAAGACATAAAGCTAAATTTATCGTTGGCGGTAACCATCTTACAGAGGATGCATTAAGATTTATTGGCGCCGATGCTTTTGCCAATGACGCTGCTGTTGGCGTAAAAAAATGCATCGAATGGATTAATCGGACCGGACAGGGAGTAAATAAAAATGAGTAATCCTGTTTATATAAAAATAGCTGAAGAAATAAAGAATAAGATAAACCGCGCCGAATTAAAACCAGGTGATGCTATTGCTTCGGAAGCTGCATTGTGTAAAGAATTTGGGACCAGCCGGATGACTGTAAGAAAAAGCTTGGCCATTCTGGCCAACGAAGGATACATTTACTCAATTCCCGGTAAAGGTAACTTTGTTCGAAAGCCGCAACATAATAAATATATTCTTTATTACGACGAAATGAACAACGCTATTAATAGTGTTGACAAAACCAAGTTGCTGGAAGTCAATATTATCATGCCCGATGAAAAGCTGGCCGATGAATTACAGATTACCAGGAACAAAAACGTTATTATGATCCGTCGGTTGTTTTATACTGACGGCGACCCTGTAGCTTATGACGTTAAATATTTAATTTACCGTAAGGGGATGCCTATAGTGGAAAAAGAAATCGAACATGCTACCTTCACAGAAATGATTTCCGGCAGCACGTCCCTTTTTGCGATAAAAAAAGAACTCACCATTTATGCTCGAACTCCGGATGAGGATATAAAACGATATCTAAATATTTATAATGAATTGGCCTTAATGGTTGTGGAGCAGAAACTTTATAACAGTGAAGATAAGCCAATGGGGCTGGGAATTACATACTTTCGTGGAGACTATATTAAATTGCAGGGAATTAGCCAATGAATATTTTGCAATATAAAAACCCTTGGAAAGGACTGCATCAAAAATTTTGGTGCAGTTTATTTTTTTCGGGGCCTTAGGCAGTTGGATTGGGGGCAATTCATATTTTGTCGCATTTTAGTACTTCTTGACAAAATGATAAAATGTGATAAAATGAAATTGCATGTATATACAGGTAATTACTTGCTTACGAGAAGACAAAGGGGGTGAATTAATTGATTATCATTGGGGAAAAAATTAACGGTACCATTCCAAGTGTCAAAAAAGCAATAGAGGCCAAGGATGAAGAGTTTATTCGGGACCTGGCTGTCAGGCAGGCCGAGGCAGGAGCCGATTACATCGATGTCTGTGCAGGTACAGCGCCGGAGATCGAAGAGGAAACTTTGATCTGGCTGATGGACATTGTCCAGGATGCCGTTGATAAACCATTATGCATTGACAGCCCCAATCCAAGAACAATTGAAAAGGTTTTTCCATATGCCAAGCGGCCCGGAATAATTAACTCAGTATCCGAGGAAGGCGACAAATGCGAAGTTATTTACCCGATGATACAGGGCACAGAATGGCAGGTTATCGCATTGACCTGCGACAACAGGGGAATTCCGTCAGATGTTCAGACCAGGGTAGATATAACAAAGATTATGGTAGAAAAAGCACAAAAATACGGCATAACCCCCGACAGGATCCACATAGACCCATTGGTAATGGCCCTTTCCGCTGATAACAAATCTCTGCTGAACTTCATTGAGACACTGACCGCTGTAAAAGAATTGTACCCCACCATAAAAGTTACCTCAGGTTTAAGCAATATTTCTTTTGGTATGCCTTTAAGAAAGGTAATAAATCAACACTTTTTAACTATAGCAATGTATGCCGGCATGGATTCAGCCATTTTGGACCCCTGTAACAGGGACATGTTAACGACGCTGTTGGCAACGGAAGCGTTGCTTGGACGCGACCGGTTCTGCAGGAACTTTGCCAACGCATACCGGAAAAACAAAATTGGACCCGTTAAAGTGGTCGAAAAATAATTGGCATTACAATTGAAATTAGTTGGCAATGCAATTGTCTGAAATTTATGAGCGACTAAAATTGTCAGAAAATAAGAAATATTAGCATGTTTGATGACGGGCAGGGGGTGTAATTGAGTTAACCGGAAAAGTGCAGAGAGATTCGGCCTAATACAACTATTAAAGGAGGAGAAATGATTATGGTGGATTTGGAAAAGTTGACTCAGGCAGTAGGAGAACTTGACGAAGAAAAAGTATTGGCGATGTTGAAAGAATTTGTGGGAACTAACCCAAGTGGGGAAGAAGCAAACAAAGTAGTTAACGCGTGTCAGCAGGGAATGGCCATAGTCGGAGATTTATTTGAGAAAGGCGAGTACTTTGTTGGGGATTTGATATTTGCCGGGGAATTACTTACGGCAGCCATTGATACCTTAAAACCCGTTTTAGGTGGGGAGAAGGCCTCCAAGATTGGGAAAATAGTACTTGGTACAGTTGAAGGGGACTTACATGACATAGGCAAAAATATTTTTGCCAGCATGGCTGAAGCGGCAGGATTTGAGGTATATGACCTGGGAATAGATGTGCCGGCCGATAAGTTTGTAGAAAAAGTAAAAGAAATAAAGCCGCAAATCCTGGGGATGAGCGGGGTGCTGACCCTTGCCCTGGATGCCATGAAAAAGACAGTAGATGCCGTTAAAGAAGCAGGACTGCGTGATGACATAAAAATAATCATCGGAGGAAACCCTGTTACTGACGATGCATGCAAGCAGATAGGCGCTGATGCATTCACGACCAACGCCGCTGAAGGCGTAAAAATCTGTCAGGGGTGGGTGATGTAATGATGGCGGATGTTACCGCATTAGCCAAAGAAAGGGAACAGATTTTCAGGGATCTTTTCAGCGGAAAGACCCCTAAAAGGGTGCCGGTGAGCAATCCGGCAACTCTGGAATATGCGATTCAGTATTATGGTGAGGACCTGGCAGTGGTTCAATGGGATGTACCCAGCATGGAACCGATTCTTGACAAGTTTTGCCAGGAGTTTCCGACGGATACTACTCCCATAGGCAGTTTAAGGCTCCCTGCCTTTTACCAAATGTTGGGTTCCAAGGCTATTGTCATGGGTTCCGGCGGTTTTATGCAGCACCCGGAGGTAGTGGGTCTGCTGGCAGAAGAATACGATGACTTTATTGCAGCCCCCTATGATTTTATTATTGACACTGTTTTGCCCAGGTTATATACCGAGCTTGATGCAGAGCCCAGTCAAAAGGCTCTGGTTTTGGCCAAAGCAATGAAGGCTTATTACGACGATTACGGTACCCTGGCCCAGATTAGGGAAAGAATTAATGCCAAACATGGTCTGGTGGCCCCGGCGGTTGCCTTGACAGAAGCTCCTTTTGATTTTTTAGCTGATTTTCTGAGGAGCTTTAAAGGGATTTCCGGTGATGTAAGGAGATATCCTGATAAGGTTCTGGCGGCCTGTGAAGCAGTACTGCCTTTGATGATCAAGAAGGGCAAGCTGCCGGCTCCGGGGATTCTTGGTTTTACCTTTATTCCTTTGCACATGGCTCCTTATATGCGTGATAAGGACTTTGAAAAATTCTACTGGCCCACGTTTAAGAAACTGGTAGAAGAATGTGTTGCTATGGGACAAAATGTGCAACTGTTTGTAGAACATGATTGGATGAGATATCTGGATTACCTGTATGAATTACCGGAAAACACAATTATGAGGTTTGAATACGGTGACCCGAAACTTGTTGCAGAAAAACTGGGCAAAAAGCACATTATTTCCGGCTTCTATCCTGTTACCTTGCTGCAGACTGGAACTGAAGAACAATGTATTGATAAAGCTAAAGAATTACTGGATATTCTGGCGCCAACCGGCAAATATTGGTTCCAGGCTGACAAGAGTATCATCAACGCTGATAAAGAAGGCAAGGTAGCCAAAAACCTGCGGGCTGTATTAAGCTACATTATGGAAAACGGTAGTTATTAAAGCGGCTACATTTAGCCAAGGAAGGAGGGGGAATATGAATTCCAAATATTACATGACCTGGGAAGAATACAGGGAAAAGCATCCTGAACTGGAAGGACGACCGGAAAAAGTAATCGCTCCGAAAATAGAAAAGTATGAAGACATGATGTTCAATTTCATTTTGAACTTACTGCTGTAATGGTCCGCCGGAATAATCCGGCGGATAAATAGGGTAGAGGAGGCCACATTGATTAAAAGGGGGAGAATGTAATGGTACAGCAATTAAAAAAGTCAATTATTAATTTGTACGGATTACCTTCATTCGGATTTCAGTTGTTTGTAAATATGGAAGTATTCTATTTTGCAGCCTTTTTGACTGACTTTGCAAAGCTCCCGATGGCTTTAGTCGGCACCGTATTGCTTATTACCAGTATATTCGATATTGTATGGGTGCCTACAGCAGGAGTTATTTTGGAAAAGAGCAACATGAGGTGGGGCAAATACCGTTCATGGTTACTGGTAGGGCCTCCTTTCGCAGCTTTGTTTTTCGTTTTGCAGTTTTCTAAAATTGGTTCCCCAACGTTGAATGCTGTTTTAATTACAATCGGCTTTGTTGTAAGCCACCTGATTTGGAACATATATTATGCAGGGCACATTGCCATGAACTCCTCATTGACGCCTGTAAGAGAAGAAAGAATTGCTATGGCGTCAAACAGGGGTATGTTCAACGGATTAGGAGCCATAGCTTTTTCATTGGTCGGTATGCCGCTGATTACTGCTCTGGGAAGCAAAGACAATCCGGCCATAGGTTATACCCTTACTGTTGTAATTACCGGTCTTGTAATGATAGCCTGCTATTATGTGCTTTTCTTTATAACTAAGGACTACGCTCACAGCGGAACGGCAGAAGCCGGTCAGCCGTCAGAAAAACTGTCTGTGGCAGACATGCTGAAGCAAATTGTAATCAACCCGCCTCTTATAGGGTTAATGTTAGGTGAACTTGGTAGGTTTATGGGAAGATTTGTTATATTCGGTTTGGCCTTCTACTATTTCAAATATGTTGTTAACAATCTGGCTGTAATTACCATATTCTTTACCGGTCTTAACGTGGTTATATTCCTGGGTTCTGCACTTGCCAACCCATTGGCCAAAAAATTCGGTGAGAGGAATGTTTATATTTTATCACTGTTAATATTTATTTGCTGCTTGCTGGCAATATGGGCATTTCCAATGAATTACGTTTCTTTTATGATCTTAATGTTCGTGGCCTATTTGGGATATGCAATGCCTGATGCATTAAGTGTTGCCATGTACTCAGCTACTGTTGAATATGGTGAATGGAAAACAGGGAAAAATGCGAGAGGCTTTATTATGTCGCTGATTAGTTTCCCCATTAAGACTGCGATACTTTTAAGGAGCGTTGTTATTACTGCTATCCTTGCAGGGGCAGGGTATGTTGCGGAGATGGCGCCTACACCGGAACTGGTAAACGGTATCAAAAGCGGAATTACGCTGATACCTGCTCTTATCTTGTTGGCAGGGCTGTTACTAATATCATTCCTGTATAAAATCACGCCTCAGAAATTGGAGCAAATGCAAAAAGAGATTGCAGCAGGAAAGGCAGGACAAGCTGTTTAATTTAAGCTATTTGCTTGAACAAGCTGATCCTTGCCAGAGAAGCGCATTGCAAAAACACGGGGAAGAGAGATGACTGGGATCATCTCTCTTCCCATAAATAAAAAAGTAAAAAGTTTGAATACCTTGCAAATAATATACAAAAAATCTACCGTTTAAAATGGTATCTACTTGTATATACATGTCTAGTATAGCATGAATTGTTTTGTTTGTCAATGACGAATGGTTAGTTAAAATGTTTATACAGAAAGGAGAAGTCACATGGCGGTCAGACCTTCTGCCAGTGTTATAAATCTTTTTAGTATTGGAGAAACGGGCTTTCAGCTTATGATGTATTTGGCGGTTACCTATTATGCCTATTTTTTAACGGATGTGGCGGCTGTTGGGGCGGCAACAGCAGGTACAATACTGTTAATTGCCCGCATCGGTGATGCGATTTCCGTGCCTATTGCCGGGGCGATCATAGAAAAAACCAACCCCAGATGGGGAAAATACCGTTCCTGGCTGTTGATGGCGCCTCCGGTCACGGCCATCCTGTTTATCCTGATGTTTACTAACTTCAGCGCCATGAACACTGCAACAAAGGCTGTAGTCCTGGGGGTATTATATGTGTGTGCGCATTTTTCTGTGAACCTTGCCTGGAGCGCACAAACTGCCCTTATACCTGTTATCGGCGTAGAACAGGAGGATAGGGTAGCCCTTTCTTCCCGAAGACAGCAAGCTGTTTCTGCCGCTCAGATCCTGTTGGGTATTATTGCCATGCCCATGGTCATCACCCTGGGAGGGGGTAACGAGGCCAGAGGCTTCTTCCTCACCGTTACTGTTTTTGCCATTTTGCAGGTGCTCGGTTATAGATTAATGGCCCGTGTGTCCAAACCCTGGGTAATGGACCTTCAAACGGAAGCAAAGCAGACCGTGACACTGGGAGATATGTTGAAGCAGATTTTCTCTAACAAGTATTTGTTGATATTCTTTATGGTTGAGGTATGTATCCTTACTGCCAGGTACATGATTCTGGGGCTGAACGTTTACTATTTCAAATATGTCGCCCAGAACATGATGCTCTCCTCTGCTTTCTTTACCGTTGTCAGTGTGGGAATGTTAGTGGGTGCTTTTGCCGGTGGATTACTGGCCAAAAAGGCTACCAAGAAACAAATTTATGTATTGGGTTTGAGTTTTGAGGTCATTTGCTTTGCCCTGATGTGGGTAGTTGCTGAAAATCCTATAGCTTTTATTGCCCTGAACGGTTTAGTATCCTTCGGCACAGGCCTGGCCAATTCGGTGATGTACGCTGTCTATGCCGATATATCTGAATACAGTGAATGGAAAACCGGTAAGAATGCTAAGGGACTGATTATGTCCTTAAGCGCTCTTCCAATTAAACTGGGGGTAGCTTTAAGCGGCGCCATTATCGGCTTTAGTCTGGCCGCCATTGGCTATGTGGCCGGGGCAGAACCAACTGCTGAGTTAACCAGGTCCATTATTTTGGTAGCCTCTATGGTACCGGGCTCTATAGCTGCCTTGGCACTTATCGGAGTATTTTTTTACCGCCTAGATGAAAAAAGAGTTCAGGAAATAAGACAGGAAATTCAGGCCAGAAAGAGTATTGCTGCCTAACGAATGGTGCAGGCGCAACAACAAATGCGCTGAAAGAGCTAAAATATGTCTGGGAATAGAAAAAAGAAGATTAATACAAAGAGAGAGTTTTTCTCTCTCTTTGTATTATCTTCTGGCATAATGAAGGTTGGCAATTTGTCTCGGCAGTCAAACTGCGAAGTCATATCAATAACTGGGGTGATTACTATTGAACCGTTACCAGGTATTATTTCAACCGGGGGACCTGAAAGTAGAAGTAATGGAAGGCAGTACTATAATGGAAATAATGAATGAGGCGGGAATCGACTTAGATTTCCCTTGCGGAGGCAGGGGGAAGTGCGGCAAATGCCGGGTGAAAATTTTACAGGGAGCGGGTCAACCGACAGCTCAGGAAATGGATATCCTTGAAGAAGAAGAACTTAAACAGGGTGTCCGCCTGGCTTGTTTAACTAAAGTTTACGGCAATATTTCCGTAGAGCTGCCAAATTATAAAAAGCTGGAGCACAATATCTTAATAGCTTCAGAGGAAAGGTCTTTTCAGGTTGAGCCGCACCTGAAGAAAGTATTTGTTGAAGTGGACAGGCCGGTCCTGGAAAACCAGCGCTCAGACTGGCAGCGTTTCAGGGACAGTCTTGCCAGAGGCGGTTACGACCGTCTTGACGGGGAGACGCCGATTGCCCTTCTTCGCCGGCTGCCGGAGACCCTTCGTGCAGCTCAACATCGGGTCACTGCCGTTATGTATGGCGGTAAAGTAGTGGGAATCGAGGAACAGGATACCACTGCAACTATGCTGGGAATGGCGTTTGATATCGGGACCACTACCATTGTGGGATACCTCCTGGACCTTTATTCTGGAAAAGAGTTGAGCGTTGTATCAACTCTTAATCCTCAGACCAAATACGGCGCTGATGTCATTTCACGTATCAATTTTGTAGGTCAGGAAGAACAGGGGCTTAATAAGTTGCAGACTGCTGTAGTAGAAGCACTGAATAAACTGATTGGTGAAGCGGCAGAAAAAGCAGGAATCAGCAGGAACCATATCTACGGGGTTTCAATTGCTGCCAACACCTGTATGCATCATCTTTTTTTGGGCATTAGTCCCCAAAGTATTGCCGTATCGCCATATGTACCGGCTGTCAGTGAACCGGTAGTGGCAAAGGCTGCAGAACTCCGAATTGACATAAATCCGGCCGGAAAGATATTTGTGCTGCCCAATATTGCCGGCTTTGTCGGGGCCGATACGGCAGCGGTATTATTGGCTGTGGAATTGGACCGGAGTGACGATATCAAGCTGGTCATAGATATTGGCACCAACGGGGAAATTGCCCTCGGATCAAAAGAAAAGATGGTGGCCTGTTCCGCTGCAGCGGGGCCGGCTTTTGAAGGGGCCCAGATCAGCAGTGGAATGAGGGGGGCCATAGGTGCCATTGACCATGTTTTCTTCAGAGATAAACTGGATTATACTGTGATAGGAGGGGTTAGTCCCCTGGGTATCTGCGGGTCTGCTTTACTTGACGTAATAGCAGGATTAGTGGAGCTGGGCATTATTGATAAACGGGGGAGATTACTGTCTTATGATAAATTAACCAATCCTGCGGCTAAAGTATACAAAGACCACCTTGTTCAGTATGAGGACCAACCGGCATTTATGCTTGTGGACGCAGAGCAAACGGGCCACGGCAGGCCGATTATGGTTACCCAGAACGATATCCGGCAATTGCAGTTGGCCAAGGGCGCAATGGCGGCAGGTGTGCAGGTTTTGATGGATACGCTTGGTATCCGGGTAAGTGATATAAAAGAAGTTCTGCTGGCCGGTGCTTTCGGCAACTATTTAAACCCGCACAGCGCATGTGTGATCGGACTGATTCCGCCGGAGCTGGAAAGCAAGATTAAGACAATTGGCAACGCTGCGGGTACCGGTGCCAAACTGGCTTTACTTTCCGCAAGTGAATACCGCAGAGCTGCTGAAATTGCCGGTAAGGTAAATTTTGTTGAATTAGGCAGTTACCCCAAATTCAACAGCATTTTTGCCCAATCTACGTATTTTCAGCCGACTCGTTAATTATACCGGTTATTTGGTTGGAAATTATATTCAGCAAGGCTTCCGGTTAGTTGCTTTACTTTGTTTCTAGTGTTTAATTGCTTTATTTTGTTTATCTAAGCTTAAGGAAAAAGGATTGATGGAAAATGAAAGAACCGACAATTTGGGAAATTCCTCTGCCGGAAGTGACTTTGGACGAACTTTTCCAGGCCGAAGGGGCGGATTACCTTAAAAGCCCTCCCCGCCCGGGTATGGTGGAATTACGCCGCCAGATATTAGAGGAAGCAGCATCTTTGATTTGTCCCATCGCGATATGGCGTGAGGTTGGTATATCCGGCACCGGGGGACAGGAGCTATTTCTTGAGGGAGGGCAGAAGTTAACCAGTCGGCTCTTGGTGAAGGTGGCAGGAACGGCCGATAAGTTAATGTTCTTTGCCGTGACTATTGGAAAAGACCTGGAAGATCGTGTAGATTACTATAAGAAGACGGGCAAAATATTTCAGGCTTTTGTCCTTGATGCGGCCGGGAGCGCCTTTGTTGCCAAAAGCAGTATGTCCGCAGTGGGGAAAATTGAGGAGGTATGCCGACACTCGGGACGGGAAATAACTTTCCCTTTGGGACCCGGTCACTCCTACTGGACATCTCTTGATGATATGCAGACTATTGTTCACTTTCTTCAAGCAGGTAAAATCGGCCTTCACCTGACGGATTCAAACATTATTATACCCCGTAAATCCATTGCGATGGTAACAGGGGTGGGACAAAATCTGCCGGACATGAAAGGGAAAACCCATTGTGATTTTTGCGACCGTCAAAAAAACTGTAATATGAATAAATTTGGGTCTAAGCGCTGTTAATTGATAGTACCGAGGAACTATTGTCAAAATGATTAGATATATTCCAAGAAAGGTTTGAGTGTTCAGAATGGCAAATCTTGCACAAGGTTTAAGTGTTACGACTTCAGTTCGATTGTCTACAAAACCACAGCGGGTACGGATGGCCATAGTGCTGGGCGCATTGACCGCATTGGGGCCGTTATCCATTGATATGTATCTACCGGCCTTGCCTGGGCTGGCCAGGGATTTGCATACCACTGCATCCCTCGCGCAATTAAGCTTGACTTCTTTTCTCTTAGGATTAGCATTAGGACAATTACTGGCCGGGCCTTTCAGTGATATACGCGGGCGCCGTGTACCATTACTCGGTGGGCTTATAATCTATTCGGTTTCATCGTTGCTGTGTGCTCTTAGCCCTTCTGCCTGGATGCTGATTGTGCTGCGGTTCCTGCAAGGCCTGGCGGGAGCTGCGGGTATAGTAATAGCCCGCGCCATTGCCAGGGATCTTTATTCGGGGTCAAAGCTAACCAAATTTGTTTCCCGTTTAATGTTGGTTAACGGTGCCGCACCGGTCCTTGCACCCATTGCGGGGGGCCAGCTTTTGCGGTTCACCTCCTGGCACGGAGTGTTTGTTGTTTTGACTGTTGTGGGGATTAGCTTATTTATGGCAGTTTTTTTCTGGATACCTGAGACACTGCCTGTTGCAAGCCGGGCCAGGGGAGGGATCGGCAACACCTTAGGAGTATTGCGCCAATTGGTTTGCGACCGCACTTTTATGGGATATGCATTAGCTCAAGGCATGGTTTCTGCGGCCATGTTTGCCTATATTTCCGGTTCGCCTTTCGTTCTGCAAAATATTTTCGGTGTTTCACCGCAGATGTTCAGCCTGTTATTTGCAATTAACAGCTTTGGAATTATTATTGCCGGTCAGGTTACCGGCAGACTGGCGGGGATAGTCAGTGAAACCAAACTGTTTACCACGGGAATTGGAATATCGTTTTTAGGAGGTATTTCGCTTCTTGTCGCAATATTGACTAAGGCAGGATTATTCCCCATTTTACCACCTTTGTTTATGGTAGTTTCGAGTGTTGGGATTGTGGGCTCTGCAGGTTTTTCGCTGGCCATGCAAAATCAGGGGCATGCGGCAGGCAGCGCATCGGGGTTGCTTGGAGTGCTCTCATTTATTTTAGGCGCTTTCGCCGCCCCACTTGTCGGTCTTGGCGGGAGCCATACAGCCATACCTCTTGGTGTAGTGATTGCTGCCGCCGGCTTTGGGTCAGTTCTGTGCTATATGTTTCTAATACGCCGGCGAATAGCCAAGGTTTAAAACCTGTAGGAGTAAGGGGTCGGGACAGAGGTTGGCAAACAGGTTTTTATAAGCTATATGTCAATTACTGGGGGTGACAATATTCTCTCGAATATTGTCATTTTTTTGTTTGGTAGAAATTCCTAATAAGATAGTTAGACTTAGTCATTTTCTGCTCTTGACAAAAGGTAGACAGCGTGGTAATTTATAATTAAATACATGTATATACAAGTAGATACATTTTTGCTGTGGAGAAAATTGTCCTGGGCAAATAAGGAAACTAAGAGGAATTCGAAAGGAGTACATAAGTGATGAGCCCTTTAGTCACTATAACTAAAAACCGCAATCAACATCTTTTGCAAAAGGAACGGGAACTGGCAAGCAAGATTAGGGTAGGAGAACTTGACCATGTCTGGGATATTTTTGATGATATACTTATGAATATATATAGAATGGAACTTTATAATATTGAAGTAATAAAGGTCAGGGTTTTGGAACTCATGCTGGTATTGTCCAGGGCGGCAATTGACAGTGGAGCCGACTACGGGAAAATTTCGGAGATAAACCACGATTTTGTAACTTATATTGCGGGCCTGAAAACGATTGAAGGCGTATCTCAGTTTGCCCGCCAGATTTTACAGGCTTATATCGAAAGTAGGCCAGCAAAAAACCCCAGAGGAGAGGAATTGGTACAGCAGGTTAAGGAATTTATTTTAAAAAATTACCACAGGCGAATTACCTTGGAGGACATAGCCAAATCTGTTCACATAAGCCAGTATTACCTGAGCCACTTGTTTAAAGAGGTTGAAGGGATTTCGGTAATAGAATATTTGACCAAAGTCAGGATAGAAAAAGCCAAGATACTTCTTCGCAACCCTAAATACAGTATTTATGAGATTTCAGAAAAACTGGGGTTTAAAGAGCCCAGCTACTTTACGAGGGTTTTCAGAAGCAGAGAAGGCAGGACGCCCAGCCAGTTCAGGAAACTAGGGTAAACCAACTAGGCCAGTATATAGGAGGGGTGGGTGGGGTGACCCGGCTACCCCGGAGCTTTGTGCTGCAAACCCTGGCCAGGCAGGCAGCGTTCCCGAACTCGATGGCTCATATTGCATTTCTAATAAGTCAGGCCGCCTCCCGTCCGGGCACTCAACCTGCGTTGAGCGCCGGACTTCCCGGCGGCCTTCGCCATCTTCGAACATGCGGGAACTCCCTGCCTTCCCGGCTGGAAATTAATTTATTACTGCCGCTCCGCCAGGGGCACGTATTCCTTTCTGGTAACTACGCTTTTGTAAGCCGGTCGCATAATAGTCTTTACGCTGATGAGTTCTTCCAGCCTATGGGCGCACCAGCCGGCTATCCTGGAAATGGCAAAAAGCGGTGTACACAGTTCACTGGGAATACCCAGCATATCGTAAACGAAGCCTGAATAAAAGTCTACATTTACACAGAGATGCTTTTTTGACTTTTTTACCCGCACAAAGACCTTGGGAGCCAGTTTTTCTATAGTAGTATAGAGATTGAATTCGTCCAGCCGGTTTTTTTCCTGAGCCAAGTCGAAAGCCTTCTTTTTCAGCAGTACCGCCCGTGGGTCTGACAAGGTATAAACAGCATGCCCGAGGCCATAAATCAGCCCCGATTTATCAAAAGCTTCCCGGGTCAGGATTTTTTCCAGGTACCATTCGATTTCTTCTTCATCGGTCCAGTCGGTAACATGCTCTTTAATATTTTCCATCATCTTCATAACCTGCAGGTTGGCTCCGCCATGCTTGGGCCCTTTCAGGGAACCCACAGCTGCGGCAATGGCTGAATAGGTATCAGTACCGGTGGAAGACACCACCCGGGTAGTGAAAGCTGAGTTATTCCCGCCACCGTGTTCAGCATGCAGGACCAGTGACAGATCAAGCAGGTCAGCCTCTGTTTTGGTATATTCTCCCGTCTGTCTGATCATGTATAGGAAGTTTTCCGCTGTACTGAGTTCGGGCCGGGGTTTATGAATAAACATACTCTGCCCTTTATGGTAATGGGCCAGGGCCTGATAGCCATAAGCCACAAAAACAGGGAAACGGGCGATCAATTCAATACTCTGCCTGAGGACATTTTTAATCCTGATATCGTCGGGATTGGGGTCGTAGGAATAGCAGGCCAAAACACTGCGGGCCAATTTATTCATGATGTTTTTGCTGGGCGCTTTCAGAATCATGTCCCGCATAAAGCCTTCCGGTAAGATCCTGTAATTACCCATCATTTGCCGGAATTTAGCCAGGTGTTCGGCATTAGGTAATTGGCCGAAAAGGAGCAGGTAACAAACTTCCTCGAAACCGTGGCGCCCTTCTTTTTGAAAACCGTTAACAATGTCCTGGATATTAATCCCCCGGTAAGTAAGGCGCCCTTCAACAGGGATTACCTCTTCTTCGTCAACGATGTAGCCGTGTACCTCGCCGATTTCGGTAAGCCCAACCAATACACCTGTTCCGTTACTGTTGCGCAAACCTTTTTTGACATCGTATTTTGTGTAATTTTCTGTATTAATTTTATTATTGGTTTTAGCTAGTACAGTAAGTTCGTCAATAAACTCAAGGTAGTCCTTATTGCTCATATCGTAGACCTCCATTATCACGCCAAGGCTAATAATTTCTCAAATATATTGTGTGATTTGACCGTAAATTACTTATCTTCTGCCAAAACAATGCATTTTCCTGCCTCTAAGGCAAGATTTGTTTCGTTTTTTGCCCGTAACATATTTTGGCTTTTGTGCACATTTGTGTCTCCGGGGAATTACTACTATAAGTTAAAATAATTCTATAAATAAAGATACTCACCTTTAGGAATGTTTTGCCGAAAAAAAGCTGCCCGGCGGCAGCTTTAACTTTTGTCTTTATTGTGTTTGTCCAGCTTTTTTCTGGCTCTCACGGCAAAGGTGGACAGGGTTCCCATGGGGCAAACGGAGCACCATGTCCGGGGTTGGTATTTTATGCCCAGTACAATGGCAAAAAAGGTTGTAATCAAAATCAGCCGTTCAAAAACAAGGCCGATGAGGGCGGGGTTGCCATGGGCTTTATAGATGCCCCAGGCAAAATTACCCAACAGAAAAATTAATATGCCGTTTTTTACGTAATCTGTGGTAAGTAGTTTGGGGATTTTGCCACGGGTACTCATGCGGCTTATTATCTTACCCAAAAAACTACCCCGCGGACAAAAAGAACCGCACCATATCCGGCCGCCTTTAACGTAACCATATACTACGGGGGCGGCCATACATACAACGGCTACTATCCCGATAGGGGGATAAAACCAGCCCGCTATTAAAAAAACGATAAGAATAATCCAGACCCAATCGGTAAGTGACAGTTTTTTACTCATTATTTCCCGAACCTCGCTTATTTTACTACCAGTCGTTATTATTGTTTTCATATGCCGGATTTTTATTTACAAATAGAAAATTTTTCGAATATGCAGGGAACCTTGGTTTGATATATCCTGCGGCAAGTCTCCTGGTGAACCAGATTCAGCGGAGCCCCTACAGAATTTTATCTAGCAAGGACGTTTTTCATGGTATAATAAACTCAGAATCGGTAATTAATGCCGGAAGAAAAGAGCTCTTTGCTTAACAATTTTTGACAGAAAGCGGCGAAGGATTAGATGGAAGGGCAAAAGGAAGTCTTGAGATTAAATAGGGTTGGGTTTCGTAAGAGTGAAAAAACTATCCTGCAGGACATTAGCTTTTCAGTGCTGGAAGGTGAAACTGTTGCCATCGTCGGACCTTCAGGAGCGGGGAAGAGTACCTTGCTTTTTTTGCTGAACCGGCTGGCAGACCCCACGGAAGGCAGCATATATTATCTGGACAAACCGTTAAATTGCTATCCTGTTTTGGAACTGCGTCGGCAAATAGGCATGGTTCTGCAGCAGCCGGTCTTATTCCCGGGTACCCTTAGGGAAAATATCCTTTATGGGCCGTTTCTGGCAGGCCGGGATAGGGTAGTTGACCTGAGGAAATATATAGACCTGGCCGGTTTGGGCGGTATTGCACTGGACCGGGAAGTAAGTGAACTTTCAGGCGGGGAAAAACAACGGGTTGCCTTGGCGAGAACCCTTGCCAATGAACCGGCGGTCCTTCTCCTGGACGAACCCACCTCGGCCCTGGATCCAGGTTCAACAGACGTGGTGGAAAAGACTGTCCAGCTTTTAAAAAAGAAAAAACGTCTATCTTGTGTGTGGATTACCCATAACCTGGAGCAGGCCCGGCGTATCAGTGACAAAATCCTTGTGTTGATCAACGGCAGGGCAGCGGCTTTTGGAGACACTGAAACAATTCTGACGGACCCTGCTTATCGTCAGGCCAGGGCTTTTTTAACCAGTGGAAAAAATAGGGGGGAATAAAGTGAGCAACGCGGCGCTTTTAGCATCTTCGGGATTGGTTCTTTTTACCCTGCTTATTTCATATTGGCAACACCTAAAATTAGAAAAAGAAATTTTTATCGGTACGGTCCGGGCAGTTGTGCAACTGTTTGTGATCGGGTTTGTTCTCAAATACATATTTGACCTCAACGACTGGCGGTTCACGTTAGCGATGCTGTTTGTTATGACCGTTGTAGCCTCAGTAAATGCCGCCAAAAGAGGGAAGGGCATTCCCAGAGTACTTTTTATTACCACTTCCGCCATTCTGGCAGGAGCCTCCATTACCCTTGCCATTCTTATAACTGTACAGGCAATTGCTTTTGTTCCCTCAGAGACTATCCCCGTGGCCGGCATGGTGATCGGCAATTCCATGGCTGCTACAGGCCTGACGTTGACTCGTTTGAGACAGGCTATCGAAGAAAAACGCTGGGAGATTATCACTTCTTTATCTCTGGGAGCGACGCCCAGGCAGGCTGTTGTCGGTAGCCTGCAGAAAGCAATTAAAATGGGCATGATGCCAACCATTGATTCCCTGAAAACAATGGGTATTGTCCAGTTACCGGGCATGATGACGGGTTTAATACTGGCCGGGACAAATCCCGTTATTGCCGTACGCTATCAAATCATGGTGGTGTTTATGATCAGCGCGGCTGTGAGTATATCCTGCTTTGTGGCAAGTACATTGGCTTACCGCAGTTTTTTTACCGCTGCTTATCAATTACGAACTGATTTGCTTACCAAATAACCGCCCCAAACAAAATAATTTTTTTCGTGACACCGGTCACATACAAAAACGGCTTTTGGTGGAAAAATGTTATTAGAGGTGAATGAGATGAATTCGTTATTGCCCATCAAATTAGCCGTTTCATTTGTCACCGGATTTTTGTTTTGGTTTTTCGTTCTGTTAATCATGACGGCCTATGCATTTATGCCGGGCAAAGAGGCGCATTCCGTAGTTTTTATGGCTGTTGTTCCTGTTCTTTACCTGGTCGGAACAACTTTGTTTTTTAATAAGTTGTTTAAAAACCATGGTTGGAAAGAGAGTTTAATTAACTTTGGCTTAATCCTTTGCATGGCGGGATTATCCCTGGTGATTCTTGATACCATATCAAAAATAATGTAGGAAAAACTGTCAGAAACCGGTCACCGGTTTTCCGTCAATATTGACATCCACCTGTCCCAGGTGGACGGCCAAAGCCTTTACTTATTTTAATTTTACCTCAGCCGGAAACATTGGGCAACTGTTAAAGCCTGAGCATGGATTTCAGCAGTTTCTCATTTTCTGCTGTATCTTCCTCGCCGGTCAGAATGTTGTCCAGTTCGCCGATACATTCCTTAAACAGGGCGATTTTACTGCCCAGAATGTGAAAAATCTTCTCTTCTACCGTATCCTGCAGCACAAAATTATATACGTATACTTCGTCGGCGGTTTGGCCCAGTCGGTCAATCCGGCCAATCCTCTGTTCCACCTTCATGGGGTTCCAGGGCAGGTCAAAGTTTACTATCACGTTGCAGAACTGGAAGTTTAAGCCTTGGCTTCCTGAATCGGTGCATATCATGACCCGGTAATCTTTGTTTTGAAACAGCCATTTGGTGTACTCTTTTTGATTGCGCCTTAACTTGCCGTTAAAATGGATAAAGTTGATACCCAATTCGTTGAGCCAGCGCCCGATAAAGAACTGCGTCTGCATGTATTCGGTAAAGACTAGGATTTTACCTGGATGTTTCTGCAAAATAGCCTGCAGATGATATAATTTCATGGGCAGGGGGCATTCTTCGAGCAGAGGCAGTAGTTCTTCCCGGCCCATATTCTGCAAAGTGGCGTACAAAGCCGAAGGGCTGCTGCAATACTCTTTGGTCAGGGTGAGGCGCAGAAAGGACCCCCTGAGCTCCTGCAGGGCCTCGTAGATCTGTTTTTCTTCCGGCCGCAACCTGATAGGTATAAGTTGTACCCTTCTCTGGACCTTCTTTTCTGTCTGGTCCCTGGTGAGATTGCGAATCATTATATCGGACAGCTTATCCTTCAATTCGGCCATCAGGGCCTTGGGATGCAGTTGGTAGTATTCCAGGAAACTTTTATAGTCTCTGAAAAGGGTAGGGCGGACCAGACTGACCAGGTTATAGATTTCTTCCAGGTTATTTTGCAGTGGGGTTGCAGTCAATAATATCAATCCCCTGGTTTTTAAGTCATTGACCAGTTTCCAGTTTTCAGTTTTCCTGTTTTTCAGCTTATGTGCTTCATCGACAATGACCAGGTCGTAAAAACGGGAAAGTAGCATCTCCCGGTGTTCGGCCCGCTTGGCTTTATCGAGAGAACCGATCACAAAGTTATAATCCCAACCCCATGGTCCTTTACGGCAAATCCAGAAATTCAGGTCAAATTTTTTATAGAGCTCGTCACACCATTGGTGTAGCAGTGTTGCCGGGGTGAGCACCAGGATGTTCCTGTTTTTGTCCTGGTGAACCAGTTCTTTAATCACCAGTCCTGCCTCGATTGTTTTGCCCAGTCCCACTTCATCGGCGATTAAGGCCCGGCAGTCCATCTGGTGGAGTATGCGGTGTGCCGTTTCGATCTGGTATTGGTGTGGTTTGAAAGGCAAATCCTGTAAACACTGCAGCAAAAGGAAACCACCCCCGATAAAAGATTTACGCAATTAGTATTTACCTGCAAATTTAAAGGCATGGCAGGTAGTTTTTGTTTTCCCTGTAAAGATAGGGTTTATATTGGCCTGTTATCGGTGTACAATATCACTGAGACCAGATAAGGAAATGGGGATTTGATGAGATTGGCAGAGGGAAAAAGGTATAACGATTATTCCAGCCACTTGGCTGAAAAATTCGGCGGAAAGGTTTATAAACTGCCTGTAAACATACCGGGAACGTGCCCGAACAGGGACGGTGTGCTGGGGCACGGTGGGTGCATATTTTGTGATGAGGAAGGGTCCGGTTTTGAGTGTCTGCCCAACACCCTCACGGTCAGGGAACAGATCAGGGAAAATAAAAAATTCTTTATGAAGCGTTTCCATGCGCAAAAATTTATTGCCTATTTTCAGGCCTTTACCAATACCTACCTGCCTTTTGACCGGTTTTGTAGCAATATGCGGGAAGCTGTTGAGGACGAAGATATAATCGGGATTTCTGTCTCCACCCGGCCTGACTGTATAAATGACGCTTATCTTGATTTCGTGGCCTCCCTGCAAAGGGAACGGAATCTGGCCATTGATATAGAATTGGGCCTACAGACAGTAAATTATCATACGCTGCAGAAAATCAACCGGGGGCACGGACTGGCGGAGTTTATAGATGCCGTGTTGCGAATCAAGCAGAGAGGATTTGCGGTGGTTAGCCATATCATCCTGAACCTGCCCTGGGATGATGAAACCGATGTTATCGAAAACGCAAAGATATTATCGGCCCTGGGGGTTGATTATGTTAAATTGCATTCCTTGTATATAGTGAAAAGGACGGTTTTGGGCGATATGTACAGTCGCGGGGAGTTTAAGGTTATTTCCCTGGAAGAATATGTGCGGCGGGTGGTGACTTTTTTGGAATACCTGGACCCGGCTATAGTCATCCAAAGGCTGGTAGGCAAAGGACCGCAGGGGAACATGTATTTTTGCAACTGGGACACGAGTTGGTGGAAGATCAAACAGTTGATCGAGGAGACGATGGAACGGTTGGATACCAAGCAGGGGGCCAAATTTGACTATTTAAACGGCAAGGCCCTTTTTGCCCGCAAATTTATGGACAGGTATAGTTAACCACTGAGAACACAGAGTCCACTGAGGACACAGAGAATTTATTGTAAAAGTTTATCTGGCAATGGTGTATTAATTTATTTACTAATAAATTTTACCGTTCACTTTTTTCGGTATTTTCTCAGTGCTCTTTGAGTCCTCTGTGGTAATTTTTTAAAACCAAAGAATACCTGAGAAGCAGAAACTTATAAGTAATGAATTCTCTGTGGTGATAAGCTAATAACTTTTTGGGGGGTGGGCGCATAGATTATAAGGAAACTAAACTGTTGAGGTGATAATGTTATGTTTCCTTATCACTATCCCACCGACCATCGGTCTCTGTTTGACAATTTTGGTAAGTTCTTGCGGGATGTGGAGAAGGCTGCCAATGATGAAGCACAGGCGGCGCTGTTTTATACGCAGCTAATGGATATGGCCGAGAAGGAATTTGACAAAGAGCAAATAAAACATGCCCGTGATGATGAAAGAAAGCATTTGTGCCAACTGCGCCGGTTATATTACAGTCTTACGGGCCGCTATCCGGCGGTAGAAGAGCCTGTTCCGACCGAGACCACTTATAAGGCTGGGTTAAGAAAAGCTTTTCAGGACGAATTGGAGGCGGCAGAGTTTTACCGGGCCATGCTGTTGGCGACCCGGGATATGCACATAAGGGACCTGTTATTTGAAATCATGATTGATGAGATGGAACACGCTGACCGGTTTAGTTTTATTTATCCAAAATAGAAATAATGTTTTCTTTTTCGGTACCAAGAGTGGTGCTCGGACCGTGCCCCGGATAAACCACTGTGTTATCCGGGAGGGCTAGGAGTTTTTTTAGTGAAGCAGTTAAAGCTTCGGGGCTGCTGTCGGGGAAATCTGTACGGCCCACTACTGCGCCTTTGAAGAGGGTATCGCCGCTGAACAGGAGATTGCCGGCCTTAATGCAGATACTGCCCGGCGAATGCCCCGGCGTCTCTATGATTTCCAGAGTGACGCGACCTATTTTAAGGGCAGACCGCCCCGACAATGGAACGGTTTGCACTCCGGTTTTTACCCTGGACCCAAATAAAGCGGACAGGTTTTTCACCGGGTCCGCCGGCTTGTATTGGTCAGCCGCATGGATAAAGACTTCTAATGAAGGATATTTTTCTTTGAGAGCAGTAAGGCCGATGATATGGTCAAAATGCCCGTGGGTCAGGATTACATGAATGGGCAAGAGTTTTTCTTTTTCCAATTTGGACATAATTTCTGCCGGTTTTCCGGCATCGATTACGGCAGCTTTGCCGCCACTGCTGACAATGTAACTGTTGGCAGCGTTATTGTCTCCGGGGATTGGATATACCGTTATTTCCGGGCTTTTTCCGTCTTTCGGCCGTTCTACACACCCGGTAACCAAAAAGGTTACAGAAATTACAACCGCCAGAAGACAGTTAACTGATTTAAAGGATGTATATTTTTGACCCAAAAGGACCATTTCTTTTTCCCTCCGGCTAAAATAAAAGCAGGGTAGAAATATCCTACTTCCGATCAAAGACGTAGGGTGAGCTGCGAAAAGACGCTGCACCGGTACTTTTGGGCCGCTGTACCGGTGAAACAACCGTTGCTCCAAGTCTACGGGCAGAGCCGGTGTAAACTCCGTTCGGTTGAAATTATTGAGTCGCAACTTGTTGTTTCACCGGGCAGCGGCCTCTTTCTCACCCTTACCCAAGGCAGGGTAGGCAGGGTTCTCCGCCTACCGTTTGGGAGCGACTGCGCCCACAAAACCGCTGCCGGGCAGGCAGGGAGTTCCCGCATG